>CAYXNI010000255.1:0-4435 GCA_964466285.1 uncultured Planctomycetota bacterium
GTGCAGGTCGGCGCCGCCCACGACATTCTGCCCCGTGCGTGCAAGGCCGGCAAGCTGCGTCCTCCACCGCCGCAGGCGGTGGTGACGCGCCCCGGATTACCCGGAATGTTCGGTGCGGGAGATGATCTCGGTCTGGAGATCTTCCCAGAGGGCAACGAAAGGGGCACTGTAACCGGCCACACGAACCATCAGCCCCGCGTGCCGGTCGGGATGCTGCTGGGCTTCGAGAAGCATCTTGCGGCTGACGAGGTTGAACTGCATCTGTTGCCCGCCGGAGAGAAAATGTGCGCGGATCAGCGCGGCAATCTTGGCCACACCTTCCGCCGTGTCGATCAGTTTCGGATCAAGCCGCACGTTCAGTGTCGATGCCGTCGGGAGGAGCCGGTGCGGGAGTTTGGCGACGGAATTGAGCAGGGCGGTAACGCCGCGGCGGTCACGGCCCTGAGCCGCGCCCATGCTGTCGGCAAGCGGCTCGCCAGCCCTCCTGCCGTCCGGCGTGGCCCCGGTGACCCGGCCGAATTCAATGTGCATGTTCTCGGCACCGGCCAGCGTGCCCAGGAGATACTCTCCTCCGCGGAATGGCGTGTACCGTTTCAAGAAGGCGGAGAAGCTCTCGATGATCCTGACCGCAAGAAGATCGACTGTGTCATCATCGTTCCCGAAATGCGGGAACTCGTTGATGATCCGGCGGCGCAGGGGCTCCTTTCCTTCCCAGTCTGACCGAAGCACGCCGATCAATTCGGTCAATGTGCAGGCGAGATCCTCAAAGACCAGTTTTCGGATTGCGGCCAGAGAATCGGCCAGGTTGGCGACGCCGACGGCATCCCAGTTGCAGTGGTTGTACCGCGCCCCGCCCTGGGTGTACCCCTTGGCGTTCTCTATGCAATCATTCACCACCAGGGAGCAGGTAAGATCGGTGTGCTCTGCGGCGTGCCGGTCGCGAACGAGGGAAATCTGATGGACAGACTCCGCCACACGCCCCATCTCCGCTTCGCATGCATCCCACAGTTTGTCAAAGCTTGTCAGCCGGTCCATGTCCGCTGCCTGACCCAACGCCGGCTCGAGGCCCAGGACGTTGCGCAGGACCTTGGGCATGTTGACGAACCCCTCGACGGATCCCATTTGCGCCTTGCCCGCAATGATGACTTCGTGGCAGCCGGAGAGGGAGAAATCCCGTGCGTCTTCGAGGGCGATTCCTGTTTGAATCAGCGCCGGGATGATTTGCTCGTCGTTGCAGAAATCCGGACTGCCGCATCGGACGCGAAGAACGCGAACTGCCCTGTTCAGCAGGTCTTCCGGGGTCTGGCGGTTCCAGCGGAACCCGACTTGCGGGCGCTGCAAGCGGAGCTCTTCCGTTACCTCCAGGCAGAGCCGGGTGACATCGTTGGAAGCATCCGAACCATCCGAATTCACCCCGCCGAGAGTCAGATGGTGCAAAGCCCCCACGAGCTGGACGGCGCCGGCATGCTCATAGTACTTCAGCCAAAGACAGCTCAGCAGTTCCTTGGCGGCCTCGCGGGTGATCAAACCGCTCTCGATGTCATGGCGATAGAATGGATAGAGGTATTGGTCAACCCGGCCCGGCGCGTCCGGCACGAGGAGAAAGCAGAACCACAGGCACTGACAGGCTTCCCAGAATGTTCGGGGCGGCAAGCCGGGGACTCGACGGCAATGGCTGGCGATATGGGTCAGCTCCTGCCGCCGCGGCGGGCTTTCGGTCCGCTTGGCCATTTCCTCTGCCAGATCAGCGTACCGGCGACAGAGACGGCTGTACCCTCTGGCCAATATGCCGAGCGCGTCAAGAAAGTGCCCTTTCTGGCCGGCATCAGGTTCCGCCCGGCTCAGACGTTTCTTCCGTTGTTCCGTGCGGGCAATCAGGCCCTCCAGACCTGCCTTGATGATGCTGTCATAATCCATGGTCATGTGGTTCCCGGCCATGCTGACCATGCCCTGCCGGAAGAGTTCGTTGAGGTCGTCAGAGAGAGGAAACCAGGGAGCATCGAAGCGCTGGCGGGAAGAGGGAACCGGTTGGGCCGCCGTTTCTCCATAACGGATTCCCGGACGAGCGCCAACAATGAGCTCATCGTCGCGGATAGTGATCGTCCGGTGTTGACAGTACCAGGCAAAGGCTTTGGCGTCGCGAATCAAGGCCGGTTCATCGGCCGTCACAGCCCTGGATTCCTGCCACAGCCGGTCCCATTCCTGATCCCCCGCGACGGAAGTCGTCAGCGCCTGTTCGTGCAATCTGTGTATGCGTTCATTCATGGTCAGACGATGCCGTCTCCTTTTCGGCGGACGCCCTCACCCAGTCTGACACCATGATCCTGGTCTTCATATCGTTCACAGCCCTATGCCACGACTGGATCTGTCTTGCCAGCTCGGGCTCAATGCCCTTCAGGAACTGGGTGTTCAGGAAGGTCTTGACGATCTCGCCTGCGACGTAGGGCGTCGTCAGGAACTCACCCATGGCCAACACATTGGCATTGTTAAGAACGCGGGAGCGTTCGGCTGCCAGGACGTTTTCACAGAGCGCGCACGAAACGCCCGGGAACGTGTTTGCGACCATGGATACGCCCATCCCGGTCCCGCACAGCACAATCCCGAATGAGCCGGCGTGCGTGGAGACGTTGACAGCGACGCGTCGTGCGATTTCGTAGTAAGGGATTCGGTCGCCTTCAGGGGGGTTGACCTCTTCCGTGGGGTGTCCCAGGGAACGGCACAAGTCGGCGACATGCTTGTGCAGGTTTCTGGCCCATGGGTCACTTCCGACAAATACCATTTCCTTGTTGGGCATGATGCACCTCGCAACAGTTCTGTTGACCGTGGCACTCCACAGCGGGGCAGTGCGTGCTTATTGCGTCTGCCATCTACTATAGGGGCATTCGTGTCTGACCGCAATACCCGGAAACTCGCCATGATGCCGGCATGCGGAGATGGAGTGCGGAATGGAAGCCGGGAGGGAAGGCCTGTGGCACGGGAAGCTGGAATCGGAAACGGCAGAATGTAGCCGCCTGTGGACACGGCGGTGTTCGGTGAAGCGCCGCGGCCGCACGGCCGCCTATTGTCCGATGCAGTACAAGTTCTGCAAGCCGCGAACGTACATTCGTTTGCCCGCAAATACGGGAGAACTGCGGAGGGGCTCAAGGGAGTTGCGGGACACCTCTTCGTACTTGCGGCCAGGCTTGAAGACGACGGTCATTCCGCGTTCGTCGGAGGCAAAGACGTGACCGCCCGCGAACGCGGGGCTCGTGAAAACCGTGCCGTCCATGTTCAGTTTCTGTTCGTAGACCACTTGCCCGGTGGCGGCGTCAATCACGCTCAGCAGGCTTCGTTGCTGGATGGCATAGATCAGACCGTCGTGGCAGACCGGCGAGGCAAAGTAGCGCTCCTTGGCCGGCTTGGTTTCCCATAGGACCTGAGGCTTGAATTCTGGGGCCGTTCTGTCGGGCAGCTTGACTGCCTTGCCGCCGTGCTCGATGAAGTACGCAACGCCGTCCTGGATGACGGGGGTGCAAAATTCAAGCGTGGCGGCGCCGCGCGCAAGGACCGAGCCGTCGGCCATCTTGAAGATGTCTCCCTGTGGCGTGATGACCACGTCCGTATCGCCGACCTTCGCGTACGCGGGCGATCCCAAACTCGCCTGGCATGTCTGCCGCCAGCGAACCTCACCCGTTTCGGCATTCAGAGCCACGAGGTCGACAATATGCACGACGAGGTTGTCGCCCACCAGCAGAGGAGAAGAGCTGTGACCCCAGTTCTCGGTCGTCTTCTCCGCCTTCTCAACGAACTTGATCCACTTGCGGTTGCCGTCGAGGTCGTAGCAGGCAACCGTGCCTGTTCCGAAGAGAACGTACACATTCCGGCCGTTCGTGACGGGGGTGGGGCTCGAATACCCGTTGACGTCGTGCGCCGGCGGCAGGTTCTCTTTGAGTGTCAAGCGTTGCTCCGGAGTCATGGCGTCGGCGTAGTCGTTCGTCTTCTGCCAGAGGATCTTGCCGTCCGCAAGGTTTACGCAGACAAGCGTGGTCCGTTCAGAGCAGACGAAGAACCTGTCGCCGGCGATCACGGGCGTGGAATTGCTCCGTCCGGGCATTGGCGTTTTCCAGATCACGTTCTCCGTTGCCGACCACTTCGTGGCGGGGGTGGCGGCGGGATATCGTCCCGTGCCATCGGTGCGCCATCCTGCAGGAGTGTCAGCTCCCGCGGCAGCGGCCCAGAACAGGGAAAACAGGAGTGTGATCCTGACGGAATGATTCATTGATTCTGGGCCTCCTTGACCAAGATATGCGGAGAACGCCGGTCTTCGTGTGCGAAATGCGGGCTATCGAGCCGGGACAATATACGTCGTGCGGGCGGTGCTGTCAATAGGCCCTCCGCGGTCCAGGGTCATTCAATTCTCCCGTGCCGTACGATTTGGACGGAGTGGTTTCGGAAC
>CAYXNI010000256.1:0-4433 GCA_964466285.1 uncultured Planctomycetota bacterium
AAGCCAGTGCAATCGAGCGGGTGGAGGCAACCAGGGCAAGGCACTCCCGGCCGGACGCCGTAGGGCCGACAGTGTAGGGCCGACAATTCATCCACCCCCACGCAGAGCCCGGTCCTCGTTGAACGGGAGAATGTTCGGCAATCCTGGGTGACTACCGCCACTCTGCTGGTAATGCATATCCTTTCCCTCTCACAAAGACCACGCAGAGTGGCTTCCACACTACGAATGGCCAGCCACTTGGGTCGTAGCCAAAGCCACCGGGCACATCAAAATCGTAAGCAGCCTTTGGCACCCACCACCGAGGTTCGGGTCCGATGGCAACCTGTTGACTACCGAAATTCTCTTCGTCGTAAGGCACGGCGATCGACGTGAAGTCAAATATGACCAGCGGCAGCACGACATATAAAGCGGCAATGACTGCCAAACTAACTCCGCATCGCTTGAGAGCTTTCATGCCGCCGAACGTCGGGCGTAAGCCGCGCCAAAAGCGCCCGGCCTTTGGCCTCGTGCTTGTCGCCATGGTTGGGCATCCCCCTTTACCGTGAACGGAGCAAGTAAAACAGTACCACGAATTCGGCGACAAAGACAGCATATAGGGGCATCACCCAGAGTGACGACCACGGATCAGACCACCCCCTGTGCACCTTCGGATTGGGGGTAAGACGACCGAACGATCCCTGCAAGACACGCCATCCCGAAGTTACCATGTAAAGACACAGGAGCGATGTGGTCAGGAAGTGCGTGGCGCACCCATAAGCAAACTCACAGTCCAAATGGTCATGTACAAGGAACGTGCGCCTAACATAGTAATCCATTAGACGAAAGAGAAGCAGCATAACAACCAGGCATATGGCGTCAATCTCGGCCCTTCGTCGGTTTTCTCTGTTGGGGATGTAGTGCGCCGCGAACGCGAACAACAATGCCGCAGCGATCATGCTGGCTTCCAGCCGCGGAAAGATATTTGCTTCGAGGATGAAGAATAGGACAGTAATAAGCCAGAAGCCGAGCAGGGTCCATTTCTCTCGGTTCGTCAGAGCGGGAAGTCCCGCTGCCGTGTCACTCACACAGTCGTGGTCACTCATTGTCTTGTATGCCCAACTACGTCTTACATGGTTTCTGTATAAGACCTATGGATGGCCGGCACAGCCATCCGATACAGGTGTTGTGCGCGGCTGCAACTCATTCCTGTCCAACCCTTAGATGCGTTTTGTGACCCTTCCGCAACGCTTACATGGTCTTCTGTATAAGACGCAGGCCTCTCGCGCACATCATAGCGAGTCGGCGGGGCTGCGAACGCACTTTCTGCCCCGATTCAGCGCGAGGCTGCAGGTCAAGGTGATGCCGAATCCTACCACGTCACCGGCAGCGGTGCAAGCGGAATGCAGCGCCTTGCTTCCACCACGAAATCGTAGTTGACTTGACAGCCCTTGTGTGTATCGTATAATGAAAACGCCTGCTTCATGCAGGTCCGGCTGCGGAAGCGCGCCTTTTCACCGTTGGTCTTGGAACAAGGTTGGGTGGAACATGGCTGAAGTTGCGCTCGAAAATGTGACGAAAGTGTATCCCGGCGACGTGGTAGCGGTCAACGACGTGACGCTGGAGATCGAAGACAAGGAACTCCTCGTCCTCGTCGGGCCTTCCGGCTGCGGCAAATCGACCAGCCTGCGGATGGTGGCAGGTCTCGAAGACGTGACGCAGGGTACGATCCGGATCGGTGAGCGGGTCGTCAACGACGTGCCGCCCAAGGACCGCGACATCGCCATGGTCTTCCAGAACTATGCCCTGTATCCACATATGACCGTGTACAAGAACATGGCGTTCGGCCTGAAGCTGCGCAAATATCCGAAGGCCGACATCGACCAACGCGTCAATGAGACGGCCGCGCTCCTGGGCATCCAGAACCTGCTCGACCGGAGGCCCAAGGCCCTGTCGGGCGGCCAGCGCCAGCGGGTCGCGCTCGGCCGGGCGATCGTCCGGCAGCCGGCGGCGTTCCTGTTCGACGAGCCGCTGTCCAACCTGGACGCGAAGCTGCGGGTCGAGATGCGCGCCGAGCTCAGCAAGCTGCACCGGCGCCTGGGCACGACGATGATCTACGTGACCCACGACCAGGTCGAGGCCATGACGCTGGGCGACCGCATCGCGGTAATGAAAGACGGCGTCATTCAGCAACTGGCCGCACCCCTCGAGCTGTACAACCGGCCCGTCAACAAGTTCGTGGCCGGATTCCTGGGAACACCGCCAATGAACTTCATCCAGGGCCGCATCGAAGAGTCCGGCGGCAAGATTCTGTTCAACGAGGGATCGGCCAAGGTCGAGATGCCCGCGTGGGTCCGGCAGGCGATGACAGCCGTCTCGAGCCGCGAAGTGCTGCTCGGCGTCCGCCCCGAGGACATCACAATCAGTGCCTCGCCCGGCCCTGTCCGCGCCAAGGTCAGCGTGGTCGAGCCACTTGGGGACGAGATGATCGTTTATGTGGCCACCGATTACCACGACCTGATCTGCAAAGCGCCCTCCCACCAGAAGGTCACCGTGGACGAGGTCGTCGGACTGACGTTCGACGTGGCCAAGGCGCACCTCTTTGACCCCGAGACCGGCAGGAACATCTCGCTTGCTCGGCGCGGCGATCCGTAAGAAAGAGCCAGCGGCTCCCCAAACAGCCGGTGCGATCACACGGCAGGGTGCCGCCCCATTGTTTCTGGAACCGACCATATGAACGGCGAACTGGTACGAATCATCGACAGCATTCACCGCGACAAGGATATCTCCCTGGACCTTCTTTACGGTGCGCTCGAAGAGGCGCTCGCCTCGGCCCTCCGCAAGCGCATGGGCACTCAGGAAGACCTCGTCATCACGGTCAACCGGGAGACCGGCGAGATCAGCGTCGGCGGCACGGACGAACACATCGAGCCTGCGAGCCTCGGCCGGATCGCCGCCCAGACCGCCAAGCAGGTCATCATGCAAAAGATACGCGAAGCAGAGCGCGACGTGCTCTTCCGCGATTACGAGGCCCGGCTCCACGAGATCGTCAACGGCACGGTCCAGCGCATCGAGAGCGGGCACGTCATCATCAACCTGGGCAAGACCGAAGGCATCCTCCCGCGCCGCGAACAGGTCAGGGAAGAGACCTACCGCGTCGGCGACCGCATCCGGTGCTACGTCCTCGACGTCAAGAAGGTCGGCAGCAGCGTCCGCATCATCCTCTCCCGCAGCCACCCCGACCTGATCAAGAAACTGTTCGAGCTTGAAGTCCCCGAGATCACCGAACGGATCATCGAGATCAAAACACTCGCACGCGAGCCGGGATACCGCACCAAGATCGCCGTCTCCTCGATCGACTCAAAAGTAGACGCCGTGGGCGCCTGTGTGGGCGTGCGCGGCACGCGGATCAAGAACATCGTGTCCGAACTGGGTGGAGAACGCATCGACATCGTCCGCTGGAGCGACCAGCCCGACATCTTCATCGCCAACGCCCTGAACCCGGCCGAGATCGAGGCCATCAGCCTGAACCCACGGGCACGCCTCGCGCGAGTCATCGTCGCCGAAGACCAACTCTCGCGCGCAATCGGCGCCCTCGGCCAGAACGTCCGGCTGGCCAGCAAGCTCACCGCCTGGGACATCGACGTCATGAGCCAGCAGGAGCTGGACGGCGAACTCGCCAAAATGAAGAAAGTCCTCGGAGAAATCCCCGGCGTCGGCGAAAAAACCGTCGGCAAACTCTTCGCCACCGGCTTCTCCATGAAGAAGCTCGCCAGCTCCCAGGCCGAAACGGTCATCACCGTCGAAGGAATTGGCCAGGCCACCGCCGAAAACATCGTACAATGCGCCGCCGCCTACGCCGCTGCCGAGCGGCAAAAGAACCGCAGAGAAAGAGCGGCCGCCGAACAGCCGGCCGCCGCACCCGAAAAGGCCCAGCCGCCCGAACAGCCCGCGAGCGACGAAGCCCAGGCGGCGCCACAGCCGGCTGCGGAAGCCGCAGACGAAAGCAAGCCAGACGAAGAAAAGGCCCAGACCGAAGAAAACACGGAAAACGCCAAGACCGATGAAACATAAACCCACGGAGGCGTAGTTTGGGAATCCGCGTAAACGTCCTGGCCAAGGAATTCGGCATGAGCAGCAAGGACCTGATCGCGCTCTGCCAGGACAAGGGCCTGGTCAGGATCACCAAGCACATGAACGCGCTCAGCGAGGGCGAAGTCCGAATCCTGCGCCAGGAGATCGAGGCCAGAAAACAGAGGGCCGCAGCCAAGGCCGCAGCGCCCAAGCCTGTACCGCCCAGGCCCGCGGCACCTGCACCGCCCAAGCCGCCTGCCTCCGCGAGGCCGGCCACTTCCGAAAAGCGGGCCGCTCCCCAGCCCCATGCCGCACCGGCATCCGCGCAGGAAGCCCCGCCCGGCCGCCCTTCGGCGCCAACGCGGCGTCCGAAACCCCCGGAG
>CAYXNI010000257.1:0-4422 GCA_964466285.1 uncultured Planctomycetota bacterium
TGCCGCCGCGCACTTCGAGGTCCACGTCGTGGTCGCCTCGGCTGATCCGCTCGGCCGCCGCCGTCAGTTTTCCGATCGGCTTGGTGATCGCTCGGGCCGCCTGGCCCGCCACGAGTGTCAGGCCGACGACCAGCGCCGCAACACCGAGGACGAGCGTGAGCTTCAGCCGGTCGATCATCTGGAACGTTCGTGCCTCCGTCTCGCCGCCGATCCCTCGCATGGAACGAGTTACGTGGTCGATCGGCTTCTCCAGTGCGAGGCCCGTCACCGTGACGACGACTTTGAGAGGGCTTCCTGGCACGGCTGCCACATAGGTGTAGCGCGGCGCCCGGCCGTCAGCGCCCTTTGTCGCGGCATCAGCGGCGGAGGGCGTGAGATCATATCTTGACACCCTCACCGCGTTCACGGGATTGGCGCCGGTGTCCGAGATGCGCAGGGGCTTGTCGTTGGCGAGCAGTTGGACCGTCACCACGCCGCTAACGGTTTGTTCTTCGGCAAGGCGCTTGAGAATCCCGCCGCGCTCAAGTTCGATCCAGTCCGCCGCGCCGCCAGGCTCCCCGAGGAGGTCCTGGATCTCCCGTACCACCTGTTCGGCCTTGTGCCGAGCCACCTGTCGGCTCAGGTTCTGCATCGCCTCGATGCTCTTTTGTCCGGCGATCTGAATCTGAGCCACGGCCGAACGGCGCGCGCGGTCGAGCTGGACGCAGACGAACCAGCCGAATAGCACGACCGGAAGCACCGAGAAGCCGAGCAGGCCGAACATCAACTTAGACCGGATTGGGATGCTTTTCACGTGGTGTTGCCCTTTGGTCAGCTTCTGCCGAACAGTCTCGTTTCTGCGGCCATCAGAGGAAATGCGGCCAGACCATACGTCGCTAAGTATCGGAGTCCGGACGCAACGAGTTAGCCGGCGCCTGAAATGGGCCGCGCCGAAAGCCGAACGGGCGAAATACTAGTTGAAAAACCCGTGGAATCAGGCATTATAATATGACCATCGGCGGGCGGTTCTTCGATAGCGAACAGGGCCACTCAATGAACGAAGGCTGACTCTGACTGTCTGACGCACCGGGCGGACCCGGAACCAACGGACAGGAGGGCAGATGGCCAAGGGGCGCGGTCAACGGATATCCGGCCTGCACTGGGTTCCATTTTTCGCAGGACTCGGCAGCGCGTGCCTGTACGTCTATTTCATGGCGGCCCGAGGGGGGGAGATCGGTCTCGGGCTCCGGTTCACGATGGTGATAGGCATTGCGATCGGCCTGCTGGCCGTCGTCCAGTCCATCCTGGCCGCCTCCAGCGCACACCAACTGGTTCGGCTTCGCGGTCACAGGGACATGCTGGAAGAGCAACTGCATTCGCAGATCGAGGTGCTGACCGCGATGCGCGAGGTCAGCCGAATCCTGAGCGACGCCGTCGACCTCAAGCCGATCGCGACGCAGGTGCTGAACATCCTGGCTCCCCTGCTCAACTCCGAGGAGATCGCTCTGATTCTCCGGAACGAGAATGGAAGTCTGACGCTGAAGGCTCTCCGCCGGGACGGAAAGACGACGTATGCCGACGAGCTGTCGGGCGGCGAGGTCGAGCTCGACACAGCCGCGCAGGCTCTCGAACTCGGGACGCTCGTCGGGGCCATCCAGGACTCGGCCAGGGTGTTCTGTGTTCCTCTGCTGGCCGATGAAGCCGCCGTTGGCGTGATGCGCTTCGAGATCCCGCTCGAAGGCCCGCACGGCGAGAAGGAACGCCGGATCGGCGACCTGGAGTCGATCCTGTTCGACATCGCCAAGCACCTGGCCCTGGTGATCAAGACGCCCCGCCTGCACGACCGGGCGATCCTCGACAGCCTGACCGGCCTGTTCACGCGCTGGCACTTTGACATTCGCATCGAGGAAATGTTTCGCCTCGCCCGCCGATACGCGACCCCCTTTTCGCTCGTCCTGATGGACATCGATCATTTCAAGCGGGTGAACGATACCCACGGCCACCGCGCCGGCGACGCCGCCCTCCGGGAGATCGCAAGCGTCGTCACGACGTCGATTCGGAACTGTGACAGCGCATTCCGCTACGGCGGCGAGGAGTTCGCCATCCTCCTTCCCGAAACCACCGCCGACGGGGCGGCCCTGCTCGCCGAACGCCTGCGCGCGAAGGTGAAGGCACATCCGCTCAAGACAGACGGAGCGGTTGTCCGCGTGACAATCAGCCTGGGTGTGGCTGAATACGGCCCGAACCTGTCGAGCCACGGGGAGTTGATCGGCCTGGCCGACCGCGCCCTGTACAAAGTCAAGCAAGACGGCCGCGACGCGGTCGCCGTCTCCAAGGGCGCCGCCGTGGACAGCGGCAATTCCTGACTGGTCAGGCAACCGGACAGGGACTGTTACCGATGGGGAAACTTCGTATCGGCTTTGTGAGCGTTGGCGCCTGCAACTGCTTCAGGCTACCGGAATTGGGAGAAGAGCCTGTCTTGGCGCGCGCGTTTTGCGCCTCGCGGGTTGCGGCGCCGGACCTCGAAGAACGCTCGAGTCTGTCCTGCAGGCCCTGAGCGGCCCTCGCGTGTAACCACACGTCAATCGCACGTCTTTTTTTCTTGACCGCCGCGAAAGCATCCCTAGAATGCTCTCGTCTTTCGAACGATAAACTTTGGCAGGAGTGAGGCTCATGGCACAGATTCGCGTGACCGTCTGGAATGAATTCCTTCACGAGAAGCGCAACAATGACATCGCAAAGATTTACCCGCAAGGCATGCATAGCGCGATCGCAGACTTCCTGAACGCTCAGCCCGGCATCGCCGCCCGCACCGCATGGCTCGAGCAGCCGGAGCACGGCCTGACCGAAGCGGTGCTCGCGGAAACCGACGTGCTGACGTGGTGGGGCCACATGGCCCATCACGAGGTCCAGGACGAGATCGCCGCCCGCGTGCATGCCCGTGTCCTCGACGGAATGGGCCTGATCGTCCTGCACTCGGGACACTTCTCGAAGGTCTTCCGCAGCCTGATGGGAACCACCTGCAACCTCAAGTGGCGCGAGGCCGCCGAGAAAGAGCGCCTGTGGGTCATCGACCGCGCCCACCCGATCGCCCGCGGACTGGGCGAGTACATCGAGCTGCCCCACGAGGAGATGTACGGCGAACCCTTCGACATCCCGCAACCGGACGAGCAGGTGTTCATCAGTTGGTTCGCCGGCGGAGAAGTCTTCCGCTCCGGCTGCTGTTACCACCGCGGGCAGGGACGGATCTTCTATTTCCGGCCGGGGCACGAGACGTACCCGACTTATCACAACAAGGACGTGCTGACGGTCATTTCCAACGCCGTGCGCTGGGCGGCGCCGGCGGGCGGGCCGAAGCCGGTGTTCGGCAATGCCAAGCCCCTCGAGAAGCTCGCCTAGAATCATCGCAGATGATAAAGGCGGCTTCCCAGGCGATATCTCGCCGAACCGTCACTCGCTCTCTGGCAGGATACAGCCGCGCACACGAGACACACGCAGAAAGCCCGGGCGCAAAAATGAGGGGAACCTGCCCGGAAGCAGGTTCCCCGTCTTGTTCCGAGACCCGCCTGATTCGATCAGCTCTTGGGCGTGGTCGAGGCGGGCGGCGTGGTGCCCTCGCCCTTCTGGTGCCGCTGCTGCCAGCGCTCCTTCATCCTCTCCCACCGCTCCGGGGCGGCCTGCTGGAACCGCTCGAACCACTTCGCCGCCAGCTCGTCCTCGTGGTTCCGCGCGATCGACAGCATCTTCTCCCGGTGACCGATCCCGCCGTCGATTCGCTTCTTCATCAGCGCCTCGATCTCCGGCTTGTGCGCCGCGATGGCCTCGGCCGGGGTCTTGCCCCCTTCGATGTCCTTCCGGATCGCCTCGCGGAGCGCCTTATGCTCCGCCCTCAGGTCCTTGAGAACCTGTTTGAACTGCTCCACCGCGGCCTTGCCCTCTTCCGTGTTCCTCAGGAACATGACAGCTCCGTGACGCAGGCCGGGGCGCCGTGCACCCGCGGCGTCTTTCGCACCCGCCGGCGCCTCGTCCGCGGCCAACGCAACCCCCGCCGCACCCGCCAACACAACCAACCCGACCAGCATTCTCAAACTCAACCTTCTCATCGCCGTACCCTCCAAAAAAGCCCTGCGTCCTCTGACTTCTACTAAGGGCATAAGCAAAAGCCGTGCCAAAGCGCGCCGAAATCGCAATCGGCTGGCAAGCCTGGGGTTAGGAAAGCACAGCCTGACCGACCGAGGCCAAAGTGTTGGAATTTCCAACACGGCCTGTCGCGTGACCGCTCTGGCCGTGCCCAATTCCTTCCTCGCCGTCCCGTTCGGACTTCCCTGCTTGTTTCGGATTTCGGGCTTCTCCCCTGCGCGTCCTCTGTACTACAAGCTGGCAAAACCTTCTCCTTTTGAAAAGTTTTCTGGTCGCGGCCACGGGCCGAAGTCCCAGGGCCGT
>CAYXNI010000258.1:0-4411 GCA_964466285.1 uncultured Planctomycetota bacterium
CGAAGGAGATGGGCCGGAGGCGATCACCGTTTGACCGCCAAGGCCCACCAGCCTGGTTGTACGCTCGCGCCCCGACTGAGGGTACGAGTTACACTGCAATTCAGGGCGTCATTCTTCAGGATGACGGTCCCGACAGTATACCCGGTGTTCAGACCTGGGTCAACCACGGGGGGCTGGTCGCCTTCATAGATAACGGCGTTCGTGGCCGTGATCTCGTCCATCCACCAGCGCCCCATCGCGTTTCCGCGCCCTCCCTTGTCGTTGTACAGGTGGAGGGTCATGTTGTCTGACGAAAGGGTGTAGAGCGTGCCGTTCCGGAGCGGGTACGGCTGCCCGTTCAGTTGCAGCGAGTTCTGGTTCCCGTTTCCCTTTGGCTTGAACCGCACCTGCGTGGCTGGGCCTCTGTAGTCGAGCGTGCCCCCGGACGCCATGAGATCGTCGCGCGTGATGACGGAGCCGTCGGGCTTGTTGAGCTGGAACTCGAAGTCGTTGCCGTTGGTCGGGTTGACGTTGACAACTCCGGCGGCTTCGGAGCCGGACGGAGATGCGCTTCCCTCGCCCCGCTCCAGAATCTGGGCGCCCGTGATGAGGGTTTCTCCGGAATAGGCGCCGACTTTGAGTTGCAGATCGGAGCTTCCGGGGATTTGCTGAACATCGGCTGCGCCCGTCCGGACCAGAGCGGTCCCCGTGCTGGTGGACACGACGACGATGCTCGCGTCCGCTGAGACAGCCGTCATGTCCGCCGTCCCTGAGTGCTCGACTTTCACGACATGGTACGGTGTGCCGTCTTTCGTGATGAACGATTGTACCACCGTCACGCTGGAGGTCTGGGAAAGGTAGACGGCACTGCCCCCGGCAAAGGTGATGATTCCACCCTGCACCGTGCTTCCCGGCGTCACGGGCGCGTCATTGTGCTGGATGGGCAGCTTGTCGGCCACTTCGACCGTCCAGTCCGCGAACAATACGACAACGTGCTCCGGGTCTTGTGGGGGCTCGAGGCTTAGCACATACGAATTGGGGTCGCCGTCGTTCGGCATCACGTAGGTCTTGTTGATCTCGTCGGTGCCTGCGGTTGGACCCAGGTTGGCGAACACGCTGGGGTCGTCCACGTAGCCCGCCAAGCTCTGTTCAAGTGTGCCGGGGCAGGCCGGGGGGTAGGAGCGGTTGTCGAGGTAATAGAGTTGGAGTGCGTGGCCGACCTCGTTGGCTCGGCCGACGAGCGCGGTAGTTGCGGCCTGGGACTTGACCCAGAGGAATCCGCCGGTCCCGATGCTCATCAGGATGGTGATTACGGCTATGACGACGAGGATGCTTACGAGCGAGGAGCCCTTCGAGCGCGTGAGGTTGATGGTGTTCATTGCAGCGTTCCTTTCTGGCCGAGTTGGCCACAATGCTTGCCGTGCCGTTCTGGCGGCGGGTACCTGTCGCCGCGCGGGGCGGATGAGCGCGGCGACAGGCAACCGTGTGGGCGGAAAAGGCTCATTTTGGAAAGCAAGTTGTTGTTCATAATGAACCTCGCCCAAACAAAACCATCCAGCGATATAGCAAAAGCCGTGCCGCACGGCCTCTATAAGAGCGCAAGGCTGATGCCATCCGCTACATGTCACTATCAGAGCGTTGGTTAGGTAAGAAGCGAGTTGCGCGAATCCTCGTGGGATGACCGATCAAGGGGCGGAGAAATTGTATCGTAACAGTACATGCCCTCGGCCAATTCGGACCTAACAAGGCCTGATGCAGGGAGTTACGACGAATGTGCTAGAAACACACGAAATGTATTGTGACGATGCGTTGCGGGTGCGGACTACTCGAGGGTGTCGGGCCTGGTGAGCTTGTGCTTGGCGATCTTGCGGTCAAGTGTCGCGCGGGTGATTCCCAGAATGGCGGCGGCCCGGACCTTTTTCCACTTTACGGCATGGAGAACGCGTTCGACATGGTGGCGTTCGGCGACTTCGAGTGTGTGCAGGCCGGTCTTTGAAGCATCGGAATCCTCGCTGTTGATTTCCAACGTGAGGGGGAGGTCCTCGATCCAGACGGCGTCGTGGCTTGCGGCCGCCATGCCGCTCTTGAGGACGTTCCTGAGCTCGCGGACATTGCCGGGCCAGTCGTGCCTGAGCAGTTGGGCCAGGGCGGCGTCGGATACGCGCTGAATCCCTTTGCCGAGTTCGTCGTTGAGCTGGCGGATGAAATGACGGACGAGTTCGGGGATGTCCTCGCGCCGCTCGCGCAGGGGGGGCATGAGGATGGACAGTTCGCTCAGTCTGTAGAAGAGGTCTTCCCGGAAGTTCCCGTCCCTGACCTGCTGGCGGAGGTCGCGGTTGGCGGCCACGATGAGGCGGACATCGGTTCGCACCTCGGTCTCGCCGCCGACCCGCGTGAGGGAGTGCTCTTCGATGACGTTCAGGAGCTTGGCCTGTGCGCGAGGGCTCAACTCCTCGATCTCGTCGAGGAACAGGGTCCCTGCGTGCGCCAGCTCGAACTTGCCGGCGTGCTGGCGTTCGGCGCCGGTGAAGGAACCGCGCTCGTGTCCGAAGAGTTCGGAGTCGAGGAGCGTGTCGGTCAGGCTGGCGCAGTTGACCTGCACGTAAGGTCCAGACCGCCGGGCGGAGAGTGCGTGGATGCGGCGTGCGGCAGATGACTTGCCGGTGCCGCTTTCTCCGGTGAGGAGGACGGTGATATCGGACCGTGCGGCCGTGCCGATAAGGCGCACCACCTCGGCCATGAGGGCGCTCGTCCCCACCAGGTCCGGCGCCTTGATTCCTTGTGCGTTGACTTGAGCCATGCTTAGAACTTCGGACGGATCACCTTGCAGTTGAGAGCCGCGAATTCCTTGACCATCGCGGGGTACTTTCTGTCGCCGGGATAGAGTCCGACGATGCCGCCGCCTGAGCCCGAGAAGTGAGCGTGGCCGCCGTGCTTCCGGGCGGTCTCGACCATCTTGACGTTCACGGGATCGAGCTGGTACATGGACTGGCGGAGGTGGAAGTTCCGGTCCATGAGTTCGCCGATCTGGGGGCCTTTGCCGGCGAGAAGGACGGCGCGTGCCTTCTCGGCGAGGCGGGCGCATTCGGCCATGCCGTTGACGATGGCGGGATCGCCGAGGCGGTAGCGCTCGCGGACGCTGGAGTGAGAGACGGAGCTGGCCTCGGCGGCGTCGGTCCGATAGGCCACGAAGATGGGGGGCAGCAGGCGAACGTCGAGCGGCTCGTACCGGCCGTGCCCCGTGGACTCGATGAGTTCGCGGGCGAAGTCCATGTAGACGGCGCCCTCATAGGTCTGGATGACGCGGTCCTGAAGCCCAGCCGCCAGCCCAAGCTCCTTCGTCTCCACTTCGAGGACGAACGTGGGCATCGTCTCCTTGTCGATGGTCACATCGTAGAACCGGCAGAGCGCGCGGGCGGCTGCGGTGACAATCGCGCTCGAGCCGGCCAGGCCGACCTGCCGGGGAATGTTGCTCTTGTACCGGACGGCGAAGTTAGGGAGAGTCTTTCGCGGCCGATTGGCCAGGAAGGTGCGGGCGAAGCGGTTGATCGTCGCCTTGATGAGGCGGACGCCGCCGTAGTATCCGTTGAGTGCGACGTCGGCGGTGAGGTCGTCGAGCGAGGCGTACCTGGGCGTGTCCTCCTGGCCGGGCACGATTTCGAGTTCGGGCGCTTCGTAAACGATCACCTCTGCGGCGAAGTTCTTGAGGATCACGGCGATGGTTTTGCCGTAGTATCCGTCGGACGGGTTGCCGACCAGGCCCGCACGGGCATAAGCTTTGCCGGTAATGATCACAGGCTTCTCCTTGGCGCAGTGAGAATGATAACACGCGGGTGGCGGGTTTCTCAAGAAGGATTTCGGGAAGGCGCGCGCGGAGGGGGCAGGAATGTGTAAGGAACTCTAACAAAACGGTGGGGCGGACATTCCTGTCCGCCGTCGGGCAGGCAGGAAGCACCTCCGCCGAAGCGGCTACGGCGCTCCGCGAAGGCGGATGCCTGCCCCACCAGGGTTATGTTAGACGCCCTAAGGGCCCAGGTTCGCCCGGTCTGGGTTCCTTGCGTGGGGTCTTGGGGTGGCGGACGTCGCGGGCGTGAATCATGTAGATGACGTCCTCAGCGATATTGGTCGCGTGGTCGGCGATGCGTTCAAGGTGGCGTGCGATGAGGATGAGGGCGATGGCGCGCTCGATGGCCTTGGAATCGGCGGCCATGTACGTGATGAGCTCGCGGAGGATCTGGTCCTTGAGTCCGTCGACCTGGTCGTCGGTGAGGGTGACCTGGCGCGCGAGTTCGGTGTCGCCGGTAATGAACGCCTGAAGGCTGTCCCGGAGCATCTTGCGGGCGAGCTCGGCCATGCGGGGGATGTCGATGAGCGGCTTGAGGCTGGGCTGCCGGACGAGGGTGTGGGCGTTTTCGGTGATGTTGATTACGAG
>CAYXNI010000259.1:0-4396 GCA_964466285.1 uncultured Planctomycetota bacterium
GACAAGGTCGACAAGAGAGTGGGGGCCTATGTTGCAGCCAGGGCGGCGCAGCTTCAGGGAGCGGCCGCGGCCGCGTGGGAGATATACGGCCAGGTTCTCGCGGAGCATGCGGGCGAACCCGAGGTGGTAGAGGACGTTGCGTTTCTTCGCGCGTCCGTCGCACCTGCGCCCGAGGAGCGGATCAGCGGCCTTGCCGAATACCTCGAGAAGTACCAGTCAGGCCGGTGGCGTCCGCTCGCGGGGCTGCTTCTTGCCGAGCAGGAGGCAGAGGCCGGCCGGACGGAGCAGGCGATCAGGCGCTCTGCGGAGTTGCCTCCGCCGTACGACCTCCGCGGGAAGCTGTTTGCCGACGCTCTGCGGGCCGGGCGGAAGCGAATCATCTGGACCTTCCCCCAGCCTGCGTCGCTCAAGTAACGCGCGGCGGCGCCAGTACGTTGCAGCACGACTTGAAGCACCGGCGAAGGGTCAGGCGAGCAGGGATTCCGCTGCGGCGAGGACCTGGTCGGGCGTGATTCTTTGCATGCACCGGTGATCGGTGGGGCATACCTTGCGCTGGCAGGGACTGCACTCGACCTCCGCCTGGAGCAGGCGCGTGCGATCGAGGTTCACGTCGATGTACCGTCGGCTGGTCGGGCCGAGAATCGCCACGTTCGGCACGCCGTACGCCACGGCGTAATGCCGCGGGCCGGTATCGTTCGCGACGACGAGGGCGGCGCGCCGGATAACGCCCTTCAGCACCTTGAGGTCGATCGCGCCGGGCGGGGCCATGAGTACGCCTAGTGCCGAGGCCGACACGACCTGCCGCCCGATGTCCTCCTCGCCCGGCCCCACGTGAGCGAGCACCTTGAAGCCGCGGCGTTCGATGAGCCGGTCGGCAACCTCGGCGAATTTCCCGGCGCCCCAGAGCTTGGCTGGCCCGAACGCGGCGCCCGGGATGAGGACGGCGAGCCGGTCGTCCGCGCGGATGCCGAGCGACGCGAGGACTTGCTCGGCGCGGGAAACGTCGTCGTCGGACGCGAACAGTTCCTCTTCCTTCGACAGATCGGTGCAGCCGGCCTTCGCGCACAGCGCCAGGTAGCGGTCGACCATGTTGATGGGGACGATCCGGCCGTGTTCGCGGGGCGGGGGGACGCGGCCGGTGAGGAGGAGAGAGCGCCACTGGACGGCGTAGCCGACCCGGTGCGTCGCCTGAGCGCGCCAAGCGAGGATCGCGGCGCGGAGCGAATTGGGCAGGACGACCGCGAGGTCGAAGTCCTCTCTTCTGAGGAGGCGGACGAGGTCGCGCGTGCAGCCTGTTTCGGTGCCCACTCCGTGGCGGTCGGCGGCGATGATGCGGTTGAGATGCGGATTGTGCTGGAGCACGCCGGCGCCGGCCGGGCGGGCGAGAGCCGCAATGCGGGCGTGAGGGAAGCGGCGGCGGAGTGTGCGGATCGCCGGCGTCGCCATGACGACGTCGCCGACCCATGACGGCGCCAGCACGAGAATCCGCTCGAACTCGGCCAAGTCGGCCCCTCCAGACAGGCGGCCGCAGTCCGTCACGGCTCGATTTGCCGGGGAACCTGCGGGACGCTCTTCTCCATCTCTTCGATGAACGCCTTGTATAGCTTCTCGTCGCGCAGGTTGTCAAGGTCGGGATCGTTCTTAAGCCACTCGATGTCGCGGTAGCCGCAGTCGGCCGCCTTTCGGAGCGCGTCGACCGCCTCCTGTGTCTTCTTCATGCGGGCGAAGGCACAGGCCAGATTGTACCAGGCGATCTCGCTGTCGGGCGCGAGCTTGAGGGCCTTGTGATATTCCGCTGCGGCCCGCTCATACTGGCCGTCTTCGAGGAACCCGTTGCCGATCGCGATATTGAGACGGGGGTCGTCGGCCGGCAAGCCGAGCAACTCGGGCTCGAACTCCTGCAAAGCGGCAAGGCCCTCCGGCCCCAGCCGGACCAGTGCGACGGCGGCCGCCCGGCGCACGGGCGGGCTCTTCTCGTCCTTCAGGACGCAGAGGAGCGTGGGCAGGGCGCTTTTTCCGCCAACCGCCGCGACGTCAATGATCAGCCGCTCGCGCTGGTGCCAGGGCTTCTGGTCGTAGCCGGCGAAGGCGTCGCCGATCTTCACGGCGAGTTCCGGCGGGACCCGCCATCGGATCATTCGGGCGGCGGATTCGGCGCGCGAGCGGATTTCGGGCGAGGGGGATTTGGCGGCTTCGCTGAGGGCGGGCAGCGCCGTGTCGCCCAGTTTGACAAGCGCGCGGAAAGCGGCCTCGCGGACGTCGGGTGCCGGATCGCCGAGTTGCCGGGCCCAGGTTTCGGGAGTCTCGGCGGCGGCGGGCGTGCCGACGGCGAGGACAAGCAGGGCCGCGGCGCACAAGAGAAGGCGGATGCCATCTTGCGCACGATTCCGATGACGATTGGGAAGAAGATCGGGGACCATTTCGGGTCGTTCCGGCGCTGCGGCGGAGGTCACTTCCTCTCCGAGAGCGCCTTCAAGTAGAGCTTCACGAGTTCCTTGTACTGCTGGGGGAGATCTTCGTTGAGCAGTTGGAGGATTTCATCGCGTCGGACGTCGGGGAGCTTGCCCCAGATTTCGCGGAGGTCGGGCGGATCGGTGCCGACGCCGGGCTTGACGGAGCGGGGGACGTTGCGCTCGTTCTGCATCGGGCTGGTTCCGGTCGATGCGCCTGAGTTCTTCGGCTGGGGCTGTGTGCGTTCGTCTTCATTCTGCTGCTCGCGTTGCTGCTGGTTCTTGGAGGATGAGGACGATTTCTGGGCGAGTTCGATGAGCCGGTCGAGCTCCTTGAGTATCTTCTTCTGCTCGTCTTGCGTGGGATCGCCGGTCTCGAGCTTTGCGAGCAGGTCGCCCGCCTTTTTCATCATCTCGGAGATCTTGCGTATGGGGTTGTCGACGTCCGGCCCGCCCGTTTTTTCCTCTGGCGTGGCCTTGCCGGCGTCGTCCGGCACGACGGCCGGCGCCGCGCCGGCAAGTGCGGCGATGACGGCCAGGGAAGCCAGAAAGCGAGTGATTCCGTTCATCTCATTTCTCCCTGTTTCCGTTGCTGTTCGCGGAGTTCCTTCTCGAGAGATTCCGCGAGCTTGGTGGTGAGGTCGGCCAGTTCGCCCTGCTCGGCGGCGAGCCGCCTCATCCGCTTCTGCTCGAGTTCGGCCGGCGGCTTGTCGGGTTGAAGCAGGCGCTTGAGTTCGATGCGCTTGGTATTGGTGTGGATTTCGAGTTCGCGCGCTTTGAGCAGCTTGAGCTGTGCGGAGGGCGGGACGAGCATGGGCTTTCCTCCTCCGCCTCGTCCGCCTCCTCCGCCGCCTTCGTCTTCGCGCATCTTGGCCTGTTCCTGCTTGAGGGCGTCGATGAGCATCTTCAGCGTGTCGGCCGCGTCTTTTTCGATGTCCTGGGTATAGGAGTCCGTGGCGAAAGCGGTCAGCCGGTCCTTGATCTCGCCTGTATCCTTGACGAGTTTTCCGAGGCCCCAGACGAAGACCGGTGCGTCCTCGCCTTCGACCTTCCTGAGGAGTTCTTCCGCCTTGCTGGCGATGCGGCTTTCGTCGCCCGCGAGCTGGCCAAGGCGGACCTTGTCGGGCCGGGAGGGCTCGGGCGGGTTCTGCTGGGCCGTTGCGGCGTCGATCCGCAGTGTCTCGTCGTTGATCTGGATCTGTTTTTCGAGCATGGGCTGGAGTTCGACGATGAGGTCGAGCAGCTTTTGTTCTTTCTGTTTCTGTTCGAGTTCGTCGCGGAGCTTCTCGAGCATGGTCTGCGCTTCGACGAGCTGGTCGCGGGCCTTCTTGGCGTCGGCCTCGCCCTGGACAGAGTCTTTGCGGTCAAGGCTGGCCTGTGCGCCCTGCATGGTATTGCCGGCTTCGCCGACCTTGTCGCCGGCCTTGTTGAGGCCGTCGGAGGCTTCCTTGGAGGCGTTCTCGTTTTCCTTGCTGAGCTCCTTGAGGCGGCGGGCGACTTTTTCGGCCTCTTTTTCGGTTTCACCTTGCTTGACTGCGGCGTCTTTGGTGTCGGTGATGCGTTTGTTCTCGAGCGTGTCGATGGCCTTGGCGAGGGCCTGGTCGGCCTCGGCCAGCTTGTCGCTGGCGCTTTTTCCGGCCTGGCCGGCCTTGGGGGAATCGCCCTGTTGCATGCTGCTCTTGGCGGCGTTCATGCTGGACTCGGCTTCGGCGAGGGCGTCGGCCGCCTGCTTGATGTCATCGGTCTGAGGGGCTTTGCGGTCTGCGGCGTCCTTGGCCTCCTTGTCGAGGTTCTCGGCGATTCCGGCGGCTTCCTTGGCCAGGGCGGCTTCTTTTTCGGCGAGGTCTTTTAGGCGGGCGGGGTCTGCCGCGCCGGCGTTCGCCTTTTCCTGCTCTTCGCGGAGACGCTGGAGTTCGCGGCGGATCTGCATGAGGCGTGCGGCCTGG
>CAYXNI010000260.1:0-4395 GCA_964466285.1 uncultured Planctomycetota bacterium
CCCGATCGCGAGATGAATCGGCTGCATCAGCAGAACGAACGATCGGAAGGGCAGCGCCGAGAAGCCGGAGAGGAGCGTTTCGAGGACCACGGAGAACGCGCCCAATTGCAGGCCGACGACGCCTGCGAGCATGGCCCCTGCGAATATCCGGGCGCGCGTCGGGCTGGGTCCGACGATGGTCCGGTAGATCAGGGGGTATGCCACGAAGCAGGGGAAGAACCCCATGTTGAAAACGTTGCAGCCGAGCGCGAGCAGACCGCCGTCGGCGAAGAAGAGCGCTTGAACAGTCAGCACGGAGGCGATGGTGAGGAACCCGGCGGCAGGCCCGAGCAGGACGGCGAGGATGATCCCGCCGCCCAAGTGGCCGCTGGAGCCGGTGCCCGGGATGGCGAAATTGATCATCTGCGCCGCGAACACGAATGCCCCAAGCACGCCCATGAGCGGAACCTTGCGCTCGGCGAACTCGTCCCGCCTGACCCGGCGTGCGCAATGCGCGGTCAACCCCGCCGTCACGCCCCACATCGCTGCGCCCACCGCGGGCGAAATCAGCGCATCTGCCATGTGCATCGTGGAACCTCCTGATCGTCCGGTGCCCTTCCCTGGCGTACACCACCGCCGGGGCGTGACACGAAACGTATTGTAGTGTTACTTGTTCTCCTGTAAAGACACACTCTATTTCTTGGCGGCGCCGTGCTTGGGAGGCACGGCCGCCTCTGCACCCTGCGGACGGGGCGGCCGCGGTGTGAGGAGGACAATGAGCTGCGATTTGTGCGTCACGTTGCTGTGCGCGGTGAAGAGCCAGTCGCCGAGGAGGGGGATGTGGCCCAGCAGAAAGACGCGATCTTTCTGTTTCACCTGGGCCTGCCGCTCGAGCCCGGTCAGCGCGAAGGTCTGTCCGTCCCGAAGGACGGCGGTGGCATCGAGCGTCCGGGTGTTGACTGCCGGCAACCCGTTGGGGTCAAACCCGGAGAGAGAGCTGACCTCCGCCTCGACTCGGAGCTTGATGGACTCGGAGCCGATGAAGGGGGTCACTTTGACCGAGAGCCCGGTGAATACGCTGTCAACCAGGTTCTTGGCGGGGCAGTCACGGCCTGGTTGCGCGCTTGTGAAGAACCGGTGGACGTCACCGGCGTTCACCGCGGCCGTCTGTCGATGCACACAGTGCAAGCGGGTCGTTGTCTTGGTCTCGGCCGCACCGTGACGGGTCATGTAGTTGACAAAATCCGCAAGGGCCTGGGGGCTGAGCATGGAGAAGTCCACTCCCCACGATGTACTGCGGGCAAAGCCATCTGCGGCGCTGTTGCTTCGTTCCCGGGTGTAGGACACATCGACAGATTCGGGCAGGGCTCGCTTCCACGCGTCCCAGAGAAAACCGATGCGTGCACTGTTTTCCTCGCTGATCTCGACGATGCGGACCTCGATCTCCGCCTGAGATTCCGGTGCGTCGAAGTTCTCGAACGCGGCGATGACGTCCTTCAGCGAGTCGGGAGTGTCCGATATGTAGATGAGGTTGTTCGCGTCGTCGGGAACGACCGTGGCCGAGGCGGAGGCGCCCGCCTCGCTCGACAGTTGCGCGAGCTCGCCGGGCAAACGGTGCTTGGGGCGGTAGTAGACTTCATCCTGGCCGTTGGCCGCGATTGATGCGCCCTTCACGTCGAGCGAGGCCACCGTGGCGTCCAGTCCGGGGAGCATGTATGTAGGCACGGACACCACCAGGAGTTCCAGCCCGTCGATCGAGACGGCGTTTGCTACGCCCTGCTCCGGCGAGAGAAGGCGGGTGACGATCGGTTCGATCTCGGAGGACCCGGCATTTTTGAGCATGTATCCCTTCGACACGAACCTCTTGTCAATCGTGGTCTGAACACTCAGGCGCCCGCTTGCCGCCGTGACCGCCTGCACGGTGACGGCGCCGCCTGGTGCCTCCGCCGGCAGGGCTGGCCGCGCCACGCCCAACACGCCAACGCACAACACCAACCCCACCCAGCCTCCGAGCCACATTCTCGCCACTGTTCTTCCTCCTGAAAGGGAACGACCGTAGTAACACGTATTCTATAATCGTGCTACCGGCACGTCAAGCGCAAACACGCAAGCGAGTGGATATTCTCATCGCAGGGAATTCTAACTGCGAAGGGGCCGCCTGTTGTGGCACGGGCATCCTTGCCCGCCCGTGTTACAATCCGGATTTGAACACGGCCAGGCCTGCCCTGAGCGAAGCCGAAGGGATGGCCGTGCCACGTAGCCCCGCCGCTGGGTAGCTCCTGTGCAAGCGAAAAGCCACCGGAAAACACCCCCGTGTTCAGAATGTCGACTCTACGATAGCCCGCGTCTTGCGCGAACGGTCCGGTTGTCCTACAATCGAATCAGGTGGATCATGCTGCCCGAATCAGGAAACATGGGAATGCCCGGAACGTATCCCCCCATCCGCGGGTTCATCGAGAACACGCTGATCGACTGGGAAGGCAAGATCGCCTGCGAGGTGTTCCTGCCGACGTGCAACCTGCGCTGCCCGTTCTGCCACGCGGGCCATCTGCTCACGAACTCGGGCGAGTTGGAGTCCATCCCCGTCTCCACCGTGACCGACTGCCTGGACCGGCACCGTGGCTGGATCGACGGCGTCGTCATTTCGGGCGGCGAGCCAACGCTCCACGCCACACTCGACGCAATGATCGAGGAGTTTCGCAGGCACGGCGCGCTCATCAAGCTCGACACCAACGGCACGCGGCCCGACGTGATAGAAGACCTGATCCGCCGCGGGCTCATCGACGCGATATCGATGGACATCAAGGCCCCGTTCGACGCACGCTACCACCAAGCGACCCGCACTGACTGCGATCTGGACGCGCTCCGCCGCTCGGCCCAGCTCATCATGGCGTCGGGGCTCGAGTACGAGTTCCGCACGACGGTCTGTCCGGCCTTCCACGACCTCGACGCCCTGCTCGACATCGCCCGAGCGATCCGGGGCGCCCGCAAGTACGTGCTTCAGCAGTTCCGGCCGGGCTTCTGCCTTGATCCCGTCATGAACGAGGTTGAGCCGTATTCACGCGAGACACTGCGGGAGTTCGCATCGCAACTGCTGCCGTACGTGGACGTGTGCCTTGTCCGCGGCGACTGGGCGGAAGAGCGGAAGAGCTGAAAACCGGCCAAATCAGTGGAAAACCTCCGAACCATCCTGCTCCGCTTTCGTTTCTACACACGAGTGCTTTTGCCGGAGGAGCGGCGATGTTTGTTGCCCGTGACCGGAACAGGCCCGGTTTCACGATCATCGAGTTGCTTGTCGTGATTGCGATCGTCGGCATCCTGGCCAGCATGCTGCTGCCCGCGCTGCACGAGGCGCGCGGGATGGCCCGGGCGGCGTCGTGCACATCGAACCTCAAAGAACTCGGCGTGGCGTTGTCCCTGTATCAAAGCGCCTGGAACTGCTACCCCGCCCACCAGTGGAAGTACGGGACCGGCGGCACCATCCGCTACCGGTGGTTCCAGCAGCTCGAAGCCATGCTCCAGATCGGCACGAAGGTCCAGCAGTGTCCCGAAGCGTACGGCTGGGTCGTAGGGCGGAACAACTCATACGGCTACAACTACAAGTACGTCGGCAGCGCCCGCGAGTTCCCCGACCCCGCCGACGGGGCCAACAAAGTCTTCGAGGGCTTTCCCGTTCGCGAGGTCAGGAACCCTTCGCACACCATTGCGTTCGGCGACTCCTCCGGCACTGGGACTCAGGAGCCGTATGAGCCCATCGCCTTTGACCAGAAGGGCTCCAGCCTGCCGTACGACCAGTCGAAGCTCCTGATCGGGAACCACGGCTACACGCTCGACCCCACGTATATTCCCCAGCGGACACAGACGCTGTGGAGTTCGCTGCCGAGCGAAGACCTTTATTCCGACAAGCAGTCCCCCAGCTTCATCGCTCCGCGACACCAGGGGAAGGCCAACCTGTGCATGGTCGACGGCCACGTCGAGAGCCTAACCCCCCAGGAGGTCTACGCCGACAACAGTTGGTGGAACGGATACGGCCGGGAAGACCCCCGCGACGCCCACGTGCCCGACAAGATTCCGGGGTTGAACACACGCTTCGGGTGGTGAACCCGCGGGCGGGCTGCTTGGCGAGACACCCGTTGCAGTGTGCGTGTCAGAAGGCCCTCCCGTGCTCTCACCCCTATCAAACTATCCGGCCCGCCGCCACATTGAACGAATATGACTCTTGTGCCGGCTGTCTCCACGAGGCTTGAACGAATGGCAGGATGGCAACGGGCTGAACCCATCGGACCGGAAGAAGAAAAACAAGGAAAAGACGTAGAGTATGGGATAGACCTGCGGACAGTTGACCATCCTGATAGTAGGCACCGTTTTCCGCTGAGGTTCGGCGGCAGCACGAGGGGTGCGCAACAACAATGCGCC
>CAYXNI010000261.1:0-4391 GCA_964466285.1 uncultured Planctomycetota bacterium
CCGAACCGCAGCCGCCACCCGAACTCCGCCCCCAGCCGGAAAAAGCCGCCCCGCGCCGCCTCGCTCCCGCCGTCCGGCCGCACGATCGCACCGTCCAGCTCCTCGTTGTGCTCCTGAGCGTCTTCATTGTGGCGACCGTCGTCCTCGCCGCCCTCCTCATCCGGTCACATCTGGCCGGAAGCGATGACAGGCGCCTCCTCCAATTCGTCCAGGAAAGGGTCAGGACCGACCCGGAGAAAATCGACGAGGCCATCAAACGCTACAAGAGCGTTATCCAGAAACTCAGCGACCCGCTTCTCGTAATCCAGGCCGAGGACACACTCTTCGAACTTGAGTCCAAGGCCAAACAAACCGATGAGGCACGCCAGAAACCGATTGACAAACTCGCGGCCGACCTCCAACAGGCGCGGAAGGAGATCGACCAGCTCAAGGCCGCGATCGCCGCCAAATCCGCCCCGCCGCCCCCGAAGCCGCCCGCCCCCAACGGGGATAAGCCCGCTCCGAAGCCCGATCAGCCGGAGAAAGTCGTCACCGCACCCTCGACGCCCCCGGCCCCCCCAACGCCCCCGCCAGCGCCGCCGAAGGACCCGCTCGTCGAGGAAGCAGAGGCTGCGTATCGCGCTGCCCTTGCCAACGCTCGGAACCTGATCGCCAAGCGACAGTACGGCCCCGCTATGAAACAGATGGAAGACATAGCCGGGAAATACCCGGACACCGCCACCAGTAAGCAGGCGATGATCGAACGCGACCGGATCCAGGCCGACGCCTACCAGGAATTCGACAAGCTCAGAGCCCGGGCCGACGTTTTGGTCAAACAGGGCGACCTCTCCGGCGCGCGTCAACTCTACGACCAGGCGACCCAGTTCGGACTCGACCTCATCGCACAGATCGCACGACAGCGCCTCGCCGAACTCCGCGAGAAAGAACCGGCCACGTCGCCGCCCCCCGCACCTCCGCTCCCGGCCGCGGTCGAGAAGCCCATTGCCGCCCTCAAGAGCGACAAAGAGCTTGACCGAAGCGACGCCGCACGAGCCCTCGGCGACCTCGGAAACACCGCCGCCGTCCCGCCACTCATCGACGCCCTCAAAGACCCCAAGTGGCTCGTCCGCGCCCGTGCCGCCGCCAGCCTCGGCAAGCTCCGAGACACGCGCGCCGTCCCCGCCCTGATTGACCGCCTCGACGACACCGAGGACGCCGTCAGGTTCGACGCCAACGAAGCGCTCAGGGCCATCACCGGGCAGACCTTCTCCCAGAGCGAAAAACCAAAGTGGCTCTCATGGTACAATGCGACCAAGGCCGCCGCCCCACCCGCCCCACCCGCCCCACCCGCCCCGCCCGCCAAGACCACATCATTCGACTCCGTAGTCCTCGAACGCCGCTACGGCCCCGACGTCATCATCTTCCTCGTCCCCCAGGACGTCGCAATCGCCGCCGGCACGAAGATCAGCCTCCTTCGCCAGGGGGAACCGGTCTTTGAGTTGATCGTCGAACAGGTCACGAAAGACGGTCAGGCCTCCGGCCCCGTCCGCGGCCTCAAGACCGGCGCCAACCTCAGCCCCGGCGACCAGATCACCGTCCGCCTCCCAGACTGACACCCCTTGGTAACCATCTCAATACTGTGGTGGCACGGCCATCCCTTCGGCTTCGCTCCCTTCGGGTCTGCCCTCGACAAGCTCGGGCCGTGAGCCTGTCGAACGGAGCCTCAGGGTCGAAGACAGGGCAGGCCTGGCCGTGATTTGACGGGCGAGACGCCCCTGCCACTGTGAACGTGAACCGCCAGGATCAAGAGTCACGAGGCACTAGTGCGCGGGGTTCGGACAGTGCTGTTGATGATCTGCTCGCGCCGTCAAAAAACTTGACGCCCCCCTGCGCGAGGTCGTATTCTAGGTTGCTGGATTTCCCTGTCGTATCGGCATTGGGGAGGGTCTGCCAAATGAATATCCTGGTCGTTGATGACGAGCACGTGGTTTGCGACCTCGTCAGCAAGCATCTGGCTGAGTCGGGCCACCAGGTGCGAACGGCGGAAGACGTTGACGGCGCAGAGGCGATGCTGCGCTCGTGGCCCGAGGCCGACCTTGTCATCACGGACATCCGCATGGCCGCGAGAAACGGGATCGAGCTTCTGCATTCCGCCAAGCGGCTGAAGCCCGAGATCGAGGTGATCCTGATGACGGGCTACGCCGAGGTGGAGACCGCCACCTCGGCGGTGAACGGCAACGCCTTCGCCTACCTCCGAAAGCCCTTCTGCATCGAGGAACTGGTCAAGGTGGTGGAACGGGCCGACCGCCACATCGAAATGAGCAAAGAGCGCAAGGAGCACGCCCGGAAGCTCGATGTGTTAGTGAAGCAGCTCGAAGCCTCTGAGCTCCGGTACCGCACGCTGGTCGAGGGAGTTAACGGTGCGGTTCTCTCGACCGACTGCGACCTCGTCATCCGCTCCGCCAGCCAGCGCTGCGGGGTCATGCTCGGGCGCGCGCCGGAGCAGTTGATCGGCACGCCCTTGCGCGAGCTGCGGCCGTCGTCCGAGGCGGCGGCGTTCAGCGAGAAGGTCGCTGGCCTCACCCGACAACAGGCGGGTATGACCCGAATCGACAGCAAGCTGTTGCGGCCCGACGGATCGGTGCTGCACACGGTGGAGATCGCCGCCCCGTTGAGTGGGACTGAGGATGCTGGCCAGCCGACGGGTTTTTTCTGGATCATCGAAGATGTGACACTCGAGCACCGGCTGAAAGCGCAGGCGGAACTGGCCCACGATTACCTCGAAGCCGTGCGCCGCTCACGATCCGGCCGCCGCCGGATCGTGGGGGAGAGCGGGGCGATCAAGGATATGCTGCGCCTCATCAAGAGCATCGCCGACACGTCGGCCTCGGTCCTTGTCTGCGGCGAGAGCGGCACCGGCAAGGAACTCGTCGCCGAGTCCGTGCATATCAACAGCTCGCGGGCCGGGCAACCGTTCGTGGTCGTCAACTGCGCCACATTGCCGGAAACCCTGCTTGAGAGCGAGTTGTTCGGTTACAGGCAGGGCGCGTTCACCGGCGCCGTCCGCGACAAGCGCGGCCTGGTCGAGATCGCCCACGGCGGCACGCTCTTCGTCGACGAGGTCGCCGAGATGGCGCCGTCGGTGCAGGCGAAGATGCTGCGGGTGCTCGAGCACGGCCAGTTCCGCCGGCTGGGATGCACAGAGGACCGCCAAAGCGATATCCGGGTGGTCGCCGCGACGAACCGTGAGCTGAACAAGGAGGTCCACGCAGGGCGCTTCAGGGAAGACCTGCTGTACCGTCTTGACGTGATCCGGATCGAAGTGCCCCCGCTGCGTGACCGGAAAGAAGACATTCCGTTGATCGCCGAGCACTTCCTGCGGCACAGCGGGGTCACGTCCCGCAGCCCGAAACGCCTCACTGCGGCGGCGCTCGACGCCCTCGTCGCCTATGACTGGCCGGGGAACATCCGCGAGCTTTCAAACGTGATTGAACGGGCCGTCATCCTGTCCGGGCAGAACGAGGAAATCGGCGTCGAGTACCTCTCGCTTCCGGCGGCCAAGGCTGGCAGCGCGGTTCGCAGGCTCCGCGAACTGGAGGAGTCGGAAATGGACAAGGCCCTCGCGCTGACAAAGGGGAACAAGACGCGAGCGGCCAAGATGCTTGGCATCACGCGGCAGACGCTCATCAGCCGCCTCAAGAGGCGGGCGGAGGAATCAGCGGAGCTTTCCGGAGGCGAAAGGCGAGCGGGACGGCAGCCGGATGCGCCGACAGCGCCGCCAGGTTGAGCGAACCGCATTTGCCGCACGGCTCTGCAGAGGGAGAGGGGACATCGCCGAAATGTCCGCGACAGTTGCAACATCCTGTGTGACAATCAGTTGTATTCTGAAAGGGTGACAGGCACCGAAAACGGGTCCATCCCCAGCCGGAGGACTACTGGGGCAGCGTCAACCCGGGGAAAGCAAGCTGTTCCGACTGGACAAATGAGAGCGGATGTGCCATGATGCCGATGTGCCGAGTATCAGCGTCGGCGAGACAACGAGGAGGATGCAGATGAGGCTGTGTGGGGCGATGTTGATGTTGGCGTCGGCGTTGGTTGCTCAGCGTGCATTCGGCGAGGAGGCTGTGAAGCCACCCGTCTTTGACGCGCCGTTCATTATCTCTTATTGGTGCGGGCCGCCCAAGTCGGAGACCACGCTTGCGCGCTACAAGGAGATCGCGGACTGCGGTTTCAATGTTGCTTTCCCGGCCATCGACATGCTGTGGTCGCCCAGCGATAAAGCCGGGGAGGCACACAACCATAAGTATCTGGACCTCTGCAAGCAGGTGGGCATCAAGGCCCTGGTATGGGACGGCAGCATTCCGAAGGGCGGTTGTTCCTGCTGGCGCGCAAGTAAGGGCGTCTAATATAAC
>CAYXNI010000262.1:0-4386 GCA_964466285.1 uncultured Planctomycetota bacterium
GTGGTAAAAAGGGGTTGCCCTTGTGCGGGGGGACGGGTATCGTGGGGTAGTTCTGTATTTCAGGCCATCTCGCCGGGACGAACAATGAACAGGCCGCAGGCCGCAGAGAGCGTTCGGACGGCGCATCCGACGGCTTTGCTCATTTCGGCGACGATCATCTACTACGTGCTGGACCTCGTCAAGGATCTGTATCTGTACGGGCGTTTCGGACCGGGCCAACTGGACGCGTTCTACGGCTCGTACACGATCCTGGAGGCGGCTCTCAGGGCGATGATGTTTATGGCGCTCGGCGCGGCGATGATGCCGGTGCTGGCCGAGGGGGTGAGGGAGGGAGGGGAGGATCTGGCCGAGCGGTATGGCTCGGCCGTTCTTCTGTTGTGGGTGCCGCTGTTGCTCGCCGTCGCCGGGGCAGGCGTGTTGTTCGCCCCGGAGATCATGTCCATCTATGGTTTTGCAAGGACGCCTGGTGCGGTGGCGATTGCGCGGCTGGTGTTCGCCGGGCTGCCGCTGTTCGGGATCGACAAAGTGCTGCGGACGCTCCTGGAGCGGCGGCAGCAGTTCGGTGTGCCGGTGGCGGCGTCGTTGGTGCTGCGGGTTGCTTTTCTGCTGGTGGTCTTTGTCTTCGCATCGCGGTGGGGTGCGGTGAGCGCGGGCGCCGGGTCCTTTGTGTCGCTGGCGGCGGCGGCGGTCTTTGTCGTCGGCGGGTTCTATGCGGCTGGGGCGAGGTTCCGGAGGCCGCTGGGGCTGGGGCACGCGCTGGTGCGGCGCACACTGGTGTTGCTCGTGCCGCTGGGGATCGCCGGGGTCTTCACGCAGACGGAGCTGGTCAACTGCATTTTCGCGTCTCATTTTGACAAGGGGAGCCTCAGCCTGTTGCGGCTGGCGCGGGTGGTGTATGAGATTCCGGTCACGCTCTTCTGCGTGTCGGTGGGCACGGCGGTGTTTCCGCGAATGTGCGAGGCGGCGGCGGCAGGCGATCGCGCTGCGCTCGAGGGGCACCTGGCGAGGGCGTTGCGCCGGGCGGGGTATTTCGTGTTGCCGGCGATGTTCGGGCTGATGGCGCTGGCGTATCCGCTGATCCGGACGGTGTACCGCCGGGGCCAGTTCACCGAGCACGACGCCGGCCTTGCGGCTGGGGCGCTCGTCGCGTATTCGCTCGGTCTCGTGGCATGGGGCGCGCGGCCCGTGCTCGACCGCGCGCTGTACGCCGCCGGAAAGCACAAGTGGTTCATTCCCATCGAGGTGCTCACCCTGGCCCTGACCGGCGGCCTCAATTATCTCTTCGGCATCGTGCTTGGCTGGGGGATTCAGGGGCTGGCGCTGGGGACGGCGCTGGCGGTGACGGCGGCGCTGGGGGCGCGGTGCGTGCTGGTGTGGCGCTTCGTCTGCGTTGGACGGATGAATGGTCTGCGTGCGGGGCTGGTGAAGATGGCGGGCGCCGCGGCTGGTATGGGCATTGTGTGCTATGCGATATGGCATGTCATGGCGCTCCCGCCGGGCGTTCCCGCGGCGCTGGGGCTTGCGGCCGTGATCGTGCTGGGGGCCGGGCTGTACTTCGCCAGCACGCGTCTTCTCCGGCTTGAGGAGTTCGATCACCTGCGCGAGTTGTTCGACAAGTTCGTGCGCAGGCGGCGGGGCGAGACACGAGCCCAGTGAGCGGCATTGTTTCCGCTCTGCGGGGCGTTGGCCCGGGGCGGCGGGGCTGTTCCTGGCCGATGACCTGGTGACGGCGCTTCAGTGGCTCACGGGGCGGGGGGTGACCTCGTAGAGCACGAGCTTCTTCTCGCGCGTGATTTCCCGCAGGCCGTTGTCTTTGAGCGGGCGCAGCATGTCGAGGGCGAACGGCGTGCGCGCGGCGAGGACGGCCTCGTTGACGATGACGTGTGTGTAGCCGAGCTCGTGGATGCGCGCCAGAAGGGCGCCCGGAGTACGAAGGGCGGGGAAGTCGACGACGCCCTGGCGGAGGGGCATGCCCATGGCGGTGTCGATGCCGAAGGCGAGGAAATAGTAGCTGCGTTCACCGACATAGAGGAGTTTCGCGTCGGCTGGGAGCACGGCGGATGCGCGGCGGGCCATGGGGTAGATGTCGTCGCTGCGAAGGAGGTACTTGTCGCGGCTCTCGAGACCGAAGACGACGCGGGCCCGCGCGGCGGCGCGGCCGGCGAAGGGGAGGAGTTGGAGAGGAAGGATTATGACGATCATGGCGGCGAAGAGGCGATGTGCGCTCCGGCGCGCCGAGGCGCGCTCGAAGACGAGACCGACAATCATGCCGCACGGCACGAGGAACGGCAGGACATAACGGGGGAGGGGGAAGGCGGGGACGATAAGGATCAGTCCGCCGAGCGCAGTAACGAGGGCCATCCACGCCCACCGGGGCGCCGGGCCGAGGAGGAACAGAAGCGGAACCAGTGCGAGGAAGAGCGGGCCGGGCGAGTGAACAAGCCCCTCCGCGGTGGGGCCGTGGCCGATTCCCAGGGTGAAGCCGAACGTGTAATTGACGGGGAAGAGAAGGAGGTTCGCGAGGTCCCTGGGGTATTTGCCGGGGACTTCGACGGCCGGGGCGGCGCCCGTCAGGGCCGCAGAGATATGGCGGGTCGGGATGACCTTCGCGAGCACGGGATAGAACGGGTTCCCCGTGAGGACGGCGCTGCGGACGTACCACGGGCAACCGACGAGGACGGCGACAAGGATGGCGGCGGCGCCATGCGAGAGGAGGACCGGGCGGCGGTCCCTGGTGGCGACAATCCTGACGAGAATCCCCGCGGACAAGAGGACGAGCGCGTGGAGCCCGGTGTACTTGGTGCCGGCGGCGAGGCCCAGGTTGACGGCGGCGAGGATGAGCCAGGAGAGGCGCTCGGTTTCCCACCAGTGTGTGAATGCAATGAACGCGAGCAGGACGAACAGGATGAGGGGGAAGTCAACGGCGGCCTCGGGGGCGAGCGCGGCGGTAACGGGCATGAGGAAGAAGGCGGCGGCGGCGAGGAGTGCACCGCTCCTTGAGAGACATCGGTGTGCGGCGGCGTACAGGGCGACCCCTGCGAGGATGGTGAACGCGAGGTGAATGAGGGCGGGGGCCGTGTCCCCCGCGAGCAGCATGGCCGGGATGAAGAGCATGACCGCGTTGAGCGGGCCGGAACTGTGGAGGTCGTCAATCCGGTCGATCCTGCCTCGACCTAGCCAGAGGTGTGGGATCGTGAGGTGGCTGGCGGTGGCGTCCCACGCCGTCGGCGGCGCAAGGGCGGACACGAGGCTGAAGGCGATGGCAAGAAGGATAACGATGGTAAGGAGACGCTCGAACGGGTTCAACTTCGGCCATCCGAGCTCACGGACCTTTCGTGCGATGGCGGAGAGAATGAGCACGACGTCGGGGATGAGAATGCAGGCGAGGATGACGGCGGCCAGGCGGGGGACATGGCCGCGAAACTGCCCGAGCAGGCCGGCGGCCATGATGGCGAGAGCGAGGATCCCGAGGCCCAGCGCGGCGGAGAAGCAGAGCTGTTCGGCGAGTGTGGCGAAGCGGATCCGGGACCAGAGGAGAATGCGGCGTCCGAGCGCGGCGCCAAGGAGGGTGAGAACGAAAACCACAAGGATGGCGAGCATCAGTTTCCCGTGTGCAGGAGTTGAAGGATGTGTTGGAGGAACGGGGAGCGCTCGGCGGCGCGGCCGGCATACTGCAGGAGTGAGCATGCGTACGCGGCGATCCAGGCGGCGGCGACTGTCAGTGCCCAGAGGGCTGCGATGGCAAGGGAACGGGCGGACACGCGCTCAGAACCGGCAGTCCCCCTGGCTCCATTATTGTTCTCTTCGCGCATTCACGTTCTCAATTCTCTCTTCTTGTTCCTTGAGCTCCGCATCGTGAGCGATTTTGTGAGCTTCCATGGCCGGCAGGAGCATCACGACGCCCGTGAAAATGAAGAAGGGTTCCATGATTCGCACGATGATGAAGGTGTTGGCGCCGAGGGCGTGAACGAGCAGGCCGGCGAAGCCGGCGAGGTAGCCAAGGGCGAGTCCTTTGTACCAAGGGGTCTGAACCGTTCTGTAGGTGCGCCGGACGTCGCGCCATATGGCGGCGAGCAGTACGAGAAACGCGGCGAGGCCCAGGAGGCCGGTTTCGGCGAGGACGCGGACGTACTGGCCGTCGACGAACGGGCGGCCGCCCAGAACGCCGGAACCTGTGAGGAGTGGGAGCCAGTATTCGGAGGTCCGGCTGGCCCAGGTTCCCAGTGCGTCCTGGTAGGAGCGAACGCGCTCGGACGCCGAGGGGTCAAGCTTCCAGCCGAGGATTTCGACCGGGGGAGCCCAGGCGAGAGTCTCGAACGTTCCGCCCGTTTCAGCCAATCGGGTCTCAATGCTGTCGGGGAGCCAGTTGATGTTGAGGGAGACGAG
>CAYXNI010000263.1:0-4351 GCA_964466285.1 uncultured Planctomycetota bacterium
CAGGCTCAGGCTCGCCGCCAGGATCAGGTCGTCGGCTGTCGCGGCACCGGCCCGCGGGTTTTCCTTCAGCACCTTCTCGCACACCGCCGCCGCCTCCTCGAACCGTTTGCCGCGCATGAGCGTCTCGGCCAGCAACAAGTCGTAGGCCGGATGATCGGACAGCTCCTCCGCGCGGCGCAGGTCTGCCAGACCGAGGTCCGGCGGCCCCGAGGCCAGCCGCACCAGGCCCCGCGCTGCCACGCACGCCGCGTCCTTCGGATGCTCCGCCCCAGCCTTCTCCGCCAACTCGACGGCCGCCTCCGGCAGCCCGAGCGTCCACAGCACCGGCGCCATCAGCGCCAGACCGGCCGCTTCGTCCGCACGGACCGCTTGGTCCGCCGGCTCCGCCTCGATCCGCCAAGCCGCCGCCTCTTTCTCGATTGTCTCCGAGTTGATCTCGATATCGAACTGCGCCGTCACCTGGCCCTTGGGGTCAAGCCGTGTGATGCGCCTCGGAAGCTGATCGTCACCAAGCACGATCCGCGTCGGACCATCGTCCGCGGACTCCGCAGGGAGCACCAGTACGCCGCCCTCGAGGGCCGGCGGCTTGCGCGCGAACGACGCCGCCTGCTCGGTGAAGTACGCGGCCGACGGCGGGCACCGTTCGCCCACCAGGATCACGTCAGACGCCACACCCTTCGTCACGATCCCCGGCGCGATCTGGACTCCCGCCGGCAGGTGCTTCTCCGCGTCCGGCGGCCTCAGAGTCACCTGCACCGCGAGCGGCGCGGCCAGCGGAATCGTCTTGCCGAGTTGCGAAAAAGACACGGCAGAGCGCAGCCCGACCCGCACGAACCGCATTTCCATCGGCCCGCCCGCCCCGGCCCCAGGCACCACCAGCTTCACCCGCGCGCGGTCCGGCCGCACCACGGCGGCATCCACCTCTACTCGCTTCCCGCCCCGCGTGAAGAACCCGGTCACGCGCACCGACTTCAGGCCGTCCGGGCCCTGGTTGTACAGCCGAACGATCTTCTTCGCCATCTCGTAGTACAGCTTCTCGGCCTCGCCCACCTCGCGGCCGAGGTCGAGAGGAGTGACCCGGATGACCAGGTCGCGCCGCCCGGCCGGTTCATCGCGCAGCGGGACAAAGAACATCTCCACCTCGCGGAACAGCCCGAGGTCCTCGATCGCCCGCCGCAGGGCATCGACCTCCGACTGCTTGATCGGCACGCCCTTGCGCAGCGTCACGAGCGGCGCAACCCGATCCTTGAGGTCCCCGGCGCCCTGAACGACCGCCTGGTTCAGTTCGATGCGGTCGCCCTCGGTCAGCTCGATCCGCACCTCGACCGTACCGTCCGGCCGCTTCTCCGGCACCGCCTCCACCTTCGCCTCAAGGAACCCCTGCTCGCGGCAGAAACTGAGCGCGCGGTCAGCCATTGCCGCCCGAAGTTCTTCCGTCCATGCGGGCGCCTCAGTCGTCTTCAGGGCTGCGGTCAGCGCGCCCGCGTCGATGCCGCGGATCCCTTCCACCGTCACCTTGCCCAGGGTGAACAACCCCCCGGGCTTCACCTCGTAATCCAGGTGCGCCGACCGGCCGTCCGTACCGGCCTTCATGGTAATCTGGCTCACTCGCGCGTCCAGCCAGCCCCTTGCGCGGTACGCGTTCTCGATCACCCCTGCATCGCGCAGCATCCCCAGGTAATCGAGCGGGCGTTGCCGAAACAAGGTCGAGACCTGTTGGCTGAGCAGCCCGCGGCAGGCGGCATTGACAGCCGCTTCTCCCCCGTTCAATTGCACCGAGGCCACGTTCAGCGTCACCGCCCTCTCGCTCGGAGAAGCCGTCAGCGAAATCGACACGCCATCTTCGCCGAAGCGGGCCTCGAACGATGCGACCGCATAACTCAGCATGGCCAGCCGGCCGAGGTCCCCGCCCATCCGCTCCGCACTGTAGGCCGCCCCGGACTTCGTCTGCATAATGCCCTGGACCACGGGCACGTCCGGCCGCTGCGAGAGCACGATGTCCACCGACTTGACCGTCGGCTCGCCCCCGAGGACGCGTGACCCGAGCACGAGAAGAACGGCGAAGAAGCAGGCAACCCGGCCGGCCGAAACACGCAGCGGTCCTTCCCCGCACAGAGCGCGGAGGACGCACAGAAGACTGGCGGGCCTTGACATCATAACCCCCGTTTCACCCCTTCAGCGCTTCTAGGTCACAAAAAGGTCTTTGCCGGCAAACTGCGCCTCGCTCGTCAGATTCACGCCCAGCCGCCGAAGCCCCGCCTCGTCGCCCGGCGTCGGAATGTGGGTCATGTGCACCTCACATCCTCGGAGCAGCTTGAGCTTCTCCATCGCCACACTCGCCGTCGGATTCGTCGTCGCGCTGATGCTCAACGCAATCAGCGCCTCGTCCAGGTCAAGACTCGCCGTCTTTGCGTTCATCACCTCGTTCTTCAGGTGCGCAATCGACGCGAGCACGTTCGGCGACAGCAGATGAATCGGCTCGGGGATTCCGGCCAGCGTCTTGATCGCGTTCAGCACCAGGCTCGACGCCGAGTGCATCAGCGCCGAGTTCTTGCCGGTCACCACGTGACCATCGTGCAGACGGATGGCCGCGCCGCAGAACACCCCGTCGTGTCCCTTCCCGTTCGCCCGGGCCTCAGCCGCCGCACGCCGCGCCGGCTCCACCACCGGCCGGTCCATCGGCGTCAGGCCCATCCCCGTCATCAGCATCTCCGCCCGCTCCACCGTCTCCTTGTCCGCCAGCCCCATCGCGTACTCACAGGCATGGCGGAAATACCGCCGGATCACCTCCTGCTTCGCCGCCTCCCGAACCACCGCGTCGTCCACGATCGCGAACCCCGCCCGGTTCACCCCCATGTCCGTCGGCGACTGATACACCGAGTCCGACCCGGTAATCCGCCCCAGAATCCGCTTCAGCACCGGGAACACCTCGACGTCCCGGTTGTAATTCACCGCCACCTGCTTGTACGCCGCCAGGTGGAACGGATCGATCATGTTGAAATCCCCGATGTCCGCCGTCGCCGCCTCGTACGCCACGTTCACCGGATGCTCCAGCGGAAGATTCCAGATCGGGAACGTCTCCAGCTTCGCGTACCCAGCGGCCACGCCCCGCTTGTGCTCGTGGTACAGTTGCGACAGACACGTCGCCAGCTTCCCGCTCCCCGGCCCAGGACCCGTCACTACGACCAGCGGATGCTTCGTCTCGATGTACTCATGCGCGCCGTAGCCCTCATCGCTCACGATCCGCGCCACGTCGCCAGGGTACCCAGGCGTAAACGGATGCGTATACACCCGCACACCCCGCCGTTCCAGCCGGTTCTTAAACAGCTTCGCCGCCGGCTGCTCCGCGAACCGCGTCACCACCACCGCCGTCACCTCGATCGCGGAAAACTCGCGCAGGTCGTCGATCAGCTTCAGCGCGTCCACGTCGTACGTGATCCCGAAATCCGCCCGCACCTTCTTCCGCTCGATGTCCCCCGCGAAAATGCACAGAATAATATCCGCCTGGCTCCGCAGCTGCTGCAGCAGCCGCATCTTCACGTTCGGATCGAACCCAGGCAGCACGCGCGACGCATGATAATCCCACAGCAGCTTCCCCCCGAACTCGAGGTACAGCTTGTTCCCGGACCGTCCCATCCGCTCCAGGATCGCCTGCGTCTGCTCGGCGAGGTACTTTTCGTTATCGAACCCGATCTTGTCCGCCATCTGCGCTGCTCCACAGGTTTTCGCAGAGTATACATTGCGTCGCGCCCGCTATCAAGCCCGCGCAGCGCTCGAGAGTGGATACTCTGAACACGGGGAGTCTTGTCCCCCTCGCCGCCGCAACGCGGTACACGTCCATGGAGATGAGTATTGCCTCCCCGGAACTCCCGCAGCGCCTAGAGGCTTAGTCGGGAGTCCCCTGAGCTGGGGGAATCCCCAATCTCCTTCATCTGACACACGAAACGCTCGAAAACTTTCCAGTAGCCACTATCGAAATTCACATTGTGTCCGAAACTCTTGCTGTTGCGGCACCGAATAGCATAGTAACCGAACATATAGTGTACGATTGACTTCTTTATCATGCCCGAGTTCATCATTATGGCGATTACCTCGAATAGGCCGAGTAATGCAAATCTGTCCTCGAGCGGGATATTCTGCAATTCTGGGCTATCATCCTTCTTGTTCAGAAGACCGAGAATCTTCTGAAATTTCTCGTTCGTCAGCAGGTGCTCACTCAACGAGAGGAAGGGCCCTGCGCTCGTTTGTTTACCTTGGCGAATGTACTCGAAGAGCCCCTTTATGAGGGCAACCAAAGCGATAACAGTTCCCGCGATGATGGCGATGTGTTGTACGTCTGCCAGTGTCATTT
>CAYXNI010000264.1:0-4328 GCA_964466285.1 uncultured Planctomycetota bacterium
ACAGCAGATCCATTCGACCGATTCCCTTATTTCACCGCCATTGGGGACATCATACCAATTAACTTGACAGGAGGGAAACTAGGGAAAGCCACCTGTTAAGGAGTTCCGGGGACGCCCATACTTCTCTTGGCAAGGGGCGGCGGGGTGCCCATGCCTGCGTCGCAGCGGCGCGCGGGAGAAGTGTTCGCCTGTGCGCACAGACGAACACTTCCATCGGCGCGGAGACGCCCGGGCGTGATCCGCGCCTGCAGGATGTCAGTGTTCAGTCTTCCTTGGGAGCGAAGAGGTCCTTGGCGGCGCCGCATTCGGGGCAAACCCAGTCGTCCGGCAGTTCTTCAAACGAGGTGCCGGGGTCGACGCCATTGTCGGGGTCGCCCTTTTCCGGGTCGTAGACGTAGCCGCAAATGGAGCAGATGTACTTCTGCATTGGCCGACTCCTTCTGTTCTGGACGATCCTGGACCGCAACGCGCGCCGACGATTATAGCTGCGTGCCGCGCGAAGACAACGGGGGAGGGTGATTTGTGGGGTGGACGAAGAGAGAGAGTAAGAGCAAGTAAGAGTAAGAGCAAGAGTAAGAAAAACGGGCCTTGCTGGGGAGGCACGGCGGGGCACTGGCGGGTCACAGTGTCTCACCCCTCGCCCTGCGGGTGTGGCCGCCGTTCTTGACGCGGCGGGAATGGGGGGTATATACTGCGGGAGTCGTACCAGTACCATTGAAGGGACCCTCCCGTTGACCAACCTTCGAGAAGCACTGAAGGGCCGACTGATCGCGGACGGGGCCATGGGTACGCAGCTCATGGCGCTCGGGCTGGAGGGCGACTGCCCGGAATTGTGGAACGTGGAGAAGCCGGACGCCGTGACGGGCATCCACCAGGGCTACGTGGAGGTGGGCGCTCAGCTGCTCCTGACGAATTCGTTCGGCGCGACGGAGTGGAAACTGGCGCGGTCGGGGCACGCGGGCGACCAGGAGCGATTCTGCCGGGCGGCTGTGGCGAATGCGCTTCGCGCGGCCGGCGGGCGGGCGTATGTGCTGGGTGACGTGGGGCCTACCGGCGAAATGCCGGAGCCGTTCGGGACGCACTCGATCGATGAGTTCGAGGCGGTGTTCGCGGCGCAGATCGGCATCCTGGCGGACGCGGGGGCGCACGGGATCATTGTGGAGTCGATGCTGAGCTCGGACGAAGCGGCGGCCGCGGTCCGTGCGGCACGGCGGACGTGCGGGCTGCCGGTCTTCGCGTCCATGACGTATTCAGCGGGCAAGGCGGGCTTTCGTACGCTGATGGGCGAGACAGTGGCCCGGGCGACGCAGGCGCTGCTGGACGCCGGGGCGGACGTGGCGGGCTCGAACTGCGGGCTGGGCGCGGCGCAGATGGCGGAGGTGGTGCGCGAGATCCGGGCGGTGACCGGCGGGCCGGTCCTGGCGAAGCCGAACGCGGGACGGGCGCACCTGGTGGGCGGCAGGACGGTGTTCGACGAGAACGCGGACGACTGGGCGGCCCGGGTTCCCGCGATCGCGGAGGCAGGGGCGACGATTATCGGCGGCTGCTGCGGCACGACGCCCGAACACATCGCGAAGGCGCGGGCCGGGCTGCGGCCCGGGTCCTCGCGCGCGCGATACGAGTGAGGACGGACATGGCTGACAAGGTGCTGATCGTCGACGACGAGCCGGACATCCTGGCGGGTCTGGAGGATGCGCTGGCCCACGAGGGGTACGAGGTGATGATGGCCCACAACGGCAAGGAGGGGCTCACGCTGGCGATCGAGACGGCGCCCGATCTGATCATCCTCGACGTGATGATGCCGGGGATGGACGGGTATCAGGTGCTGTCCGCGCTGCGGAAGCGGGGGGTGGGGATCCCGGTGATCATGCTGACCGCGAGCAGCGGGGAGGCGGACAAGGTTCGGGGTCTGGACACCGGGGCGGACGATTACGTGACCAAGCCGTTCAGCCGGCGCGAGCTTCTTGCCCGCATCAAGGCGGTCCGGCGCCGTCACGCGGGCGAGAAGGAGAAGATTCATCAGTTCACGTTCGGCGGGATCAAGGTCGACTTTGACCGGCAGACGGTGACGAGGAAGGGGCAAACGGTCGAGCTGTCGTCTTACGAGTCCGAGCTCTTGCGGATGCTCGTCATGCGGCGCGGCGAGGCGGTCAGCCGGCAGGCGATCCTCACTCAGGTGTGGGGGTACGAGTTTCCGCCGGACACGCGGACCATCGACAACCACGTCGTGCGCCTGCGGCAGAAGATTGAAAATGACCCGCATCATCCCCGCCACATCCTGACCGCTCACGGCGTGGGCTACAAGTTCTCGCAATGATGGAAATGATGGAGCGGCGTTTCGGCGTGAATGCCCAATGAGCAAACACCAGCGCCCAACGAATGACCGGGTCCCAACGCCCAGATCCCAAACGGGTTGCCGTCGAGCGGCATGTCGTTCCGGCGAAACAGGCGTGCGGGCGGTCGCTTGGCTTCTCTCTGCGCTGTTGGCAGGATGCGCATCGGCCCCGCCCCCGCGCGACGTGCCGGCGGTATCGGGTCCCCTGGTCTCGAAGGGGGAGGCTCCGCTCCCTGCTTCGGGCGAGTCGATGGCGGAACTGGAGCAACTGCTTCGCGATCCGCTGGACACGCCCATCACGGTCCGTTTCCGCGGCGCGACCCTTCAGGCGGCGGTGGATGAACTGAGCCGCGCGGCGGAAGTGGGCATCGCAATCGCGAAGGACGTGCCGCTTGACCAGGCGGGCCGAATCGACCTCGACGTCCGCGAGATGCCCGCTCGTCAGGTGCTGGACTGGATCACCCGGATCGCGAAAGCGTATTACGTGCCGGAAAACCGGGAGACGGTCTTCATCACGCGCGACGGCGGGTGGGCGGCGCAGGACCGGCTGCAAATGAGGAGCTATTCAGTGGGCATGCTCCTGCGCTTCGGCCGGCCGAGGATAGGACCGGTGGCGCCGGCGAAAGAGCGGGTGAGGGCCATGGAAGCGGACGAGTGGCGGAGATTCGTGACCGTGCTCCGCCGCTGCCTGAAGCCGGTGATGGGAGAGCAACCGGATGCCCGGTTCGTGCTGGACGAAAGGGAGCTCGCCTTGGTTGCGATGCTGCCGGCGACCGGCCACGCGAAGCTGCAGCGGATTATCGAGGAGATCAAGAAGCCCCGCAAGTATGAGGCGCCCGGACCGGACGCGGAACTGGCGGAACGGGCGGCGCTGTTGACGACCCCGGTGCTGTGCAACTTTCCGCGACAGGACGCTCGAGAGATCGCGGCGGAGATCGGGAGGCGCTCTCGCGTCAACATCGGGTTCGAGTACGAGAGGATCGCCCAGGACCGGCGGGAGATCTCGCTGCTTCTCGGACAGACAACGCTTGGAACCGCGGTGGGGGCGCTCGCAGAGGCGGCCGGGCTGGGCAAGGCGGTGGCGGAACCCGGGCGCCGTGTGTGGATCCTTGCCAAAGACCAGACCCCGCACCTCTTCCAGATTACGGGTGAACTGCCGTGGAGCCGTTGTGTCGTGCGCAGCTATTACGCGGAGGCGCTTGACGAGCAGTTCGGGATCAGCCTCGTGCTCAAGGAAGTTCAGGAGGCGGTGACGCCCGGGGAATGGGCCGGAGACCTGCCGGTCGCGGTGTATCATGCAGGAACAGGACGGCTGATCGTGCTGCACGACGAGGCAGCGCAGCGGGAGGTGGCGGCGTGCATCGATCGAAGGATGAAGTTGATGGCCAAGCCGAAATGACCCCCATGTGCACGAGGGCCCGCAGTGCCCGGCGGGCGAGAGCATGAGCGAACGCAGGTTGATTGACTGGTTGCGGCGGCGGATCAAGCTTCCGCCGTGCGTCGAGGTGGGCCCGGGCGACGACGCGGCCGTGATCCGGCCGGCCGCAGGCAGCCGGATCGTGGTGACGACGGACGCCTTCCTGGCGGGCACGCACTTCGCGGCGGACGCCTCGGCGGCGCGGATCGGGCACAAGGTCATCGCCGCAAGCGTGAGCGACATCGCCGCGATGGGCTGTTACCCGCTGGCGAGCTTCGTGACGCTCGGGCTCGCGCGGTCGTTCGGCGAGTCGTTCGTGCTCGAACTGGGCGAGGCGATGATCGCCGCGGCCGAGAAGTACGACGCCCCGATCGCCGGAGGAGACATCACGTCGTGGACGGGGCCGCTGAGCGTGACGGTCACCGTCGTGGGCGAGACGCGCGGCCTCGACCCGGTCCTCCGGTCCGGCGCGAAGCCGGGGGACCGCATCTTCGTGACGGGGGCGCTGGGCGGGTCGCTGGTCGGGCGGCACCTCGACGCGCCGCCGCGGGTGCGCGAGGGCATCTTTCTTAACGC
>CAYXNI010000265.1:0-4326 GCA_964466285.1 uncultured Planctomycetota bacterium
AGACAGCGACGTGGACGCGTTCCTGATCGGGTATGACAGGAAGGACGGGCGCCGGCTGTGGCGGACGAAAGTCGCTTCGGGCGCCGGGCCGAGAGGAAGAAGCCTGGACCCGGACGGCTCGCCCGTCGCCGTCAATGGCGGAACGGTCTATTACTGCACCGACTCGGGCAACGTGGTTGCGCTGAACAGCATCGACGGTTCCATCGTGTGGGCGACGAGATACGAGAACAATCCCGCTTTGATGTGCCGGCTGGAGACGGTCGGGGGCGAGCCCGCGCTGGTGCTGCCTCCGGCGAACCGGCCTCTGGTGGCGGACGGGACGCTGTTCGTCCTGCCGCGGGACTCGGACAGGCTATTGGCGCTTGACGCGGCGACCGGGCTTGTGAAGTGGAGCGTGGGCCGACAGGACGGCCGGGCGACGTATCTCTACCTGCTCGCGGCCGGGGACGACCGGGTCTATCTGTCTGGTTCGGCGGCGGCGTGCTTGGATGCGGAGGACGGCCGGACGGTCTGGCGGTCGGTGCCGTTCGACTCGTTCCCGGTCGGCCGGGGCGTGGTCGCCCGCGACTATGTGATGTGCCCGATCGAGGGAAGCATCGCGATGGTGGACGTGAAGGCGGAGGGCCGGCTCGCAGAGCCCGTCAACTGGACCGAGTGGCGGCGGACGCCGGGCGCGGTGGCGGCGAGCATCGCACGCCGGCAGGCGCTGCCGGTGGACTCAGGGAACCTGATGGTCGTCGGCGGCCGGCTGGTGGTGACACGCGACGCGGTCATCAGCGTGTTGGCGGCGGACAACGCCGAGCAGAGCCTGCGTGACCGGGCGGCGCGAAGCCCCGAAGACCCCGAGCCGCTGCTCGACCTGGCCGCCCTGCACTGGAGTACGGGCGAACTGTCGGGCGCGGCGGACGCCTTGCGGCGGGCACTCAGCCTGCTGGAGGGGCGCAAGGCGGATACTGCGGCGGTGAAGGTGTCGCTGGCCGAGACATGCACCGAACTGGCGGCGACGCTGGCTAAGGGGGCGGCCTGGGCGAAGGCCGCCGAGACCCTGGCCGAGGTGATGACCCTTCAGGCCGACCCGGCGGAGGCGGGCCTGACCGCGCTCAGGCGCGCAATCGCTCTCGAGCGGGCCGGCGATTTTCCCGGCGCGGTGGCCGCGCTGCAGGACGTCCTTCGGAAGTACGGGACGACGGAGCTGGCGATTCCGTCCGCGGACTTCGGCCTGCCGAGCGGGCTGACCGCGCGAGCCGACCTGCTGGCGGCGGGTACGGTGGCCGGGATCATTCGCGAGCATCCGGACACGTACCGCGCATATGACGCGCAGGCCGACGAAGCGCAGAAGAAGCCGGGCGAGGGGGACGACGCGGTCCTGCGGCTGTATCCGAACAGCCGCACCGCCGCGGACGTGCACCTGAGGCGCGCGGAACAGGCGCTGCGCGGCGGGCGCCTGGCGGAGGCGTCGGGCGAACTTGTCGCGGCGGCCCGACTGCGGCCGGGCTACCGGGCGGACGAGATCGGCGCGTTGCGTCGGCAGGTTGAGGAGGCGGGTAAGCCGCCGAAAGGCGGGGAGCCCGGCGATGTTCAGCGGTTGGCCGTGACGCAATGGACTCCCACCGAGTACCCGGCTCCCGAACTTGCGGCTGAGCCGCCGTGGGGCGCGCCTGGCGAACGGCTGTACGCTGCGGCGGGGAAGTCGCTGCAGGCGTATGATCTGAGGGAAGGCAAGGTCGCGTGGGAGACCGGGGTCGGGTGGCTCGGAGTGAGTTTCGGCGAGGCGAGCGTGGCGCCAGCGGGCATGCCCAGGCCCGGAACGGAGTTCCAGGAGGTCCTGGCGGGCGATCCAGCGGAGAAGGCGGGGGCCGAGGCCGGCGACCTCTTGATCTCATTTGACGGACACAGAGTCACGCAGGCCCAGGACCTTGTGCAGATATGCGCGACCACGCCGCCAGGCAAAGAGGTGGAAGTGGTGGTACTGCGGCGGGACAGCAGCGGAGTTCGGCGGCCCGTCACGCTTCGCCCGGTCATCGGGCAGCGGCCGAAGAAGCGGGAAGGCCTGAACGTGTCGGTGTCCAGGACCGATTTCATCCGGGTGGTCGGCGTTGAAGGTGACACGGTGGTGGCGGAGGTCGACCAGGTGCTGTTGTGGATCGACAGCCGGACCGGCCGAGCGCTTTCAAGAAGCATCATCGACAACGGACCGTATCAGGCGCGGGGCCATCGGCCGGTGATGGGCGACGGCGTGATCGTCGCAACGGCGCCGGGCGGCCGGGTGGTGTGCTTTGGCCTGGGCGGGGAGCGGCGGTGGAGCGTGCACCTGCCGGGCCAGACGGTGGTTCGAATGATGCTTCGGGGCGGGAAGCTGGCGGCGCTGACGGTCGAGGCGGGCGGTCAGGCGGGCATTGACGGGCGGCCGGCGCCGGGGGTGGCTCGCCTGTTGCTGTACGATGCGGTTACCGGCCTTGAACTCTTGCGCGATGAGTTGCCGTGGAATCCCGAGGCGAGGCCGGACCGGCGGCTTGAGGCTTCCGGCTCGCTGCACGAGTGGCAGGTGTTGCTGGAGGGCGAGAGGCTGGTGGTGCTGGTGCCAGGCCAATTGGCCGTGTACGACGCGGCGGCGGGCAGGAAATTGTGGACGCTCAAGGCGAGTGATCTGGAGAGGCAGTCTTACCAGGACGTGGTGTATTCCGGCGGGCGGCTGGTGGCGGCGCTCAATGACGGGCTGGCCGCGGCCGCCGACGTGAACACAGGGGAGGTCGTCTGGAAGACCCGGCTGCCGGGCCTCGTCTGCCGGATGGTTGCCGTGGGCGACAAGGTCGTTTTCGCGCACGACGGGGACTCTCAGTATCGCGTAAGTTGTTACCAGGCGGGTGACGGCAAGATGCTGTGGCAGACGAAGGTGGTCGAAGGGTCGATCCTGCCAACGGGGCAGGTCCAGTCCGACCCCGTGTACGTGGTCGGCACGGCCGGGGATGTGCTGTTCCTGGCGCAGAGCCTGCTGGAGGCCCGCGGGCGCGGCCGCCTGGTTGCGACCGTGGCGGCAATCCGGATTTCCGACGGCAAGGTGCTGAGATACATTGGCCTGGAAGCACCGCCCAGTTATAATGTGTTCGGCGGCAAGATAAGCGGAGGCGTCATCGGCCTCGTCACGGAGACCGGCCTCATCAGGATCTCCGCCGGCGGCGAAAAGTGATCCGTTTAGAACCCGTAGCTCGTCGGCCATTCCCGCGGCAACGTGAATGGCCGACAGGCACCATGAGTGTGGAGGAAACGAATGGGCGCGGATGAAGGGACGAAGGAAGTGACCTCGGCGAACGAGAGGCCCGCGGAGCTTGCGCACGGTGACATCGAGACCGTGCGGCAGTTTCAGGAGAGCTTCAACCGGATCCGGGCGGAACTGCACAAGGTGATCGTGGGTCAGGAGGACGTGATCGAGGAGCTGCTGGTGGCCGTTTTCTCGCGGGGCCACTGCCTGCTGGTGGGCGTGCCGGGCCTCGCCAAGACCATGATGGTGAGCACGCTGGCCGACGCGCTGTCGCTGTCGTTCAACCGGATTCAGTTCACGCCGGACCTGATGCCGAGCGACATCACGGGCACGGAAGTGATCCAGATGGACCACGTGACGGGACAGCGGCATTTCAAGTTCCTCCCGGGGCCGCTGTTCGCGAACGTGATCCTGGCGGACGAAATCAACCGGACGCCGCCGAAGACGCAAGCCGCGCTGCTGGAGGCGATGCAGGAGCGCCAGATCACGGTCGGCGGCAAGAAGAACACGCTGGCCGAGCCGTTCTTCGTGCTCGCCACGCAGAACCCCATCGAGCAGGAGGGAACGTACCCGCTGCCGGAAGCGCAACTCGACCGGTTCATGTTCGAGATCCTCGTCGACTATCCAAGCGAGGACGAGGAGTTCGAGATCCTGCGGGTCACGACGGCCGAGGCCGTCGGGAAGGTCGGCAAAATCCTGTCGGGCGAGGACATCCTGAAGCTTCAGTCGATCGTGCGCCGGGTGCCCATCGCCGACCACATTATCCGCTATGCGATGGAGATCGTGCGGAAGACGCGCGTCGGGAAGGGCGGCGTGCCCGAGTTCATTCAGGAGTGGGTCACCTGGGGCGCCGGGCCGCGCGCCGGCCAGTATCTGATTCTGGGCGGCAAGGCCCGGGCGATCCTGCGCGGCCGATATTACGTGTCGTGCGACGACATCGATTCCGTCGCGCATCCCGTGCTGCGCCACCGCATCATCACGAACTTCAACGCCGAGGCCGAGGGGATCAAGCCTGACCACATCGTCGACCGGCTGCTCGAAGACACTCCCCACGACGAGAGCGCCCT
>CAYXNI010000266.1:0-4284 GCA_964466285.1 uncultured Planctomycetota bacterium
GGGCATCGTCGCTCGCATCAAGGTCCTCTCCGACATGGACATCAGCGAAAGCCGCAAGCCCCAGGACGGCCGCTTCCGCCTCCGTGTCGAGGGCCGGCTCGTCGACATCCGCGTATCCGTCATCCCCACCGTCCGCGGCGAGAACGTCGTGATGCGCATCCTCGACTGCAGGTCCATCCTCCGCGACCTCGCCGAGCTCGGCCTGGCCGAACGCGACGCCGAAACCTTCCGCAAGCTTATCAACCGGCCGCACGGCATCATCCTCGTCACCGGCCCCACCGGCTCCGGCAAGACCGTCTCCCTCTACGCCGCCCTCCGCGCCATCAACTCGTCCGACCAGCACATCATCACCGTCGAAGACCCGGTCGAGTTCTGGCTCGACTCCATCCGCCAGATCCAGGTCAATCCAAAGGCCGGACTCACTTTTGCCGCCGGACTGCGTGCCATCCTCCGTCACGACCCCGACGTCGTCATGGTCGGCGAAATCCGGGACGCCGAAACCGCCCAGACCGCCGTCCACGCCTCGCTCACAGGACACCTCGTCTTCTCCACCCTCCACACCAACGACGCCCCCGGCGCAGTCACCAGGCTCGTCAACATGGGCATCGAACCCTTCCTCGTCTCCGCCTCGCTCGCAGGAGTCATGGCCCAACGCCTCGTCCGCGTCATCTGTCCGCGCTGCAAACAGGAATACAAACCTCCAGCCGCCCTCCTGGCCGACGCCGGCCTGCTCGACCGCAAAGACGAGATCTCCTTCCACCGAGGGGCCGGCTGCCAAGCCTGCAACCAGACCGGCTACCACGGACGTTCCGGCATCTTCGAACTCATGGCCGTCAGCGACGACATCCGCGAGGCCATCCTTCACAAGCCCAGCTTCAAGCAAATGCTCGAACTCGCCCGCGCAGCCGGAATGCGAACCCTGCGCGAGGACGGCATCGAGAAGGTTCTGAAGGGGACCACCACGATTGAAGAGGTCGCCCGAGTCACACAGCTCGAATAGGCCCGCTGAACGATGGCGCATTTCAAATACAGGGCGAAAAAACCAACCGGCGAGGAAGTGACCGACTCCCTCGAGTCCGACTCGGCCGCCGCAGCCGCCAAACGCATCGCCGCCAACGGCCTCATCCCCATCCACATCAGCCAGGAGTCCGATCCCGAACAGTCCCACTCGCTGTTCGAACGGGTCAACATGACCGACGTCATCATGTTCACACGGCAGCTCGTCACACTCTACAAGGCCGGCCTCCCCTTCCTCTCCAGCCTCGACGCCATCGGCAAGCAGACCAGCAACCCCGCCCTCCGCCGCGTCCTCCACACAATCCGACACGACGTCGAGGCCGGCCAAACGCTTTCCGCCGCGCTCGCCAAACACCCCAAGGTGTTCCCCGAAGTCTACATCGCAACCGTCGTCGCCGGCGAAACAGGCGGCGTACTCGACAAACTGCTGGATCGCCTCGTCACCCTGCTCGAAAACGAAATGGAAACCCGACGGACGCTCAAGGCCGCCCTCCGCTATCCCGTCCTCGTCCTCGGCGCGATGACCACCGCCTTCCTCGTCATCGTAACCTTTGTAATCCCCGCCTTTTCCAAACTCTTCAGCCAGGTCGGCCAGAGCCTCCCTTTGCCCACAAGAATCATGGTCGGCATCAACGCCGCACGCCAGAACTATTGGCATGTCATCCTGCTCGGCGTTGCCGCCCTCGTCGGCCTTGCCATCTGGTACCTGCGTACGCCCAAAGGCCGCATGAATTTCGACAAATTCGTCCTAATCTGCCCGCTCGCCGGTTCGATAATCATGAAGGCCAGCATGGCAAGGCTGGCCCATACGTTCGCAACGCTCAGTGACAGTGGCTTGCCGATCCTGAAGGAACTGAACGTGATTTCTCACATCATTGGAAACCGGCGAATCTCACAGCAGATCGACGCCGTCCGCGACGCCGTTCAGGAAGGCAGCACCATGGCGGTCGCCATCGACCAGAAGACCGACTTCCCGCCGCTCGTCAAGCATATGATCGCCGTCGGAGAAAAAACCGGCGCAATGTCCGACATGATGCAAGCCGTCGGAGATCACTACGACCGCGAAACCAAGGAATCCATCGCACGTCTCACGCAGGCGCTTGAGCCGCTCATCACCCTTGTCCTCGGCGCCGGCCTGCTCTTCATAGCGCTCGCCGTCTTCCTCCCCATGTGGGACATGATGAAGGTGATGAACAAATAGCGGAGGTCAAAGGATCCCGGGCAGGGGTTGCCCGGGCGAACCGTGGTACGGGAGTCTAATAGGAGGTGAGAGGTTATGTGGATGAGTAGACGCAAGGGCTTTACGCTGATTGAACTGGTCGTGGTGATCGTCATTCTCGGCATCCTGGCAGCGGTAGCTATCCCGAAGTACGTCGACATGAGCGCCGACGCCAAGTCGGCCGCCTGCAAGGCAAACCGCGGCGCCATTGCCTCTGCCTGCTCGATGTACTACGCGTCCGCAGCCGTCAGCGGCACCGCCGCGTTCCCAACCACCTACAGCAGTGCCTCGCTCTACGCCGACGGCACTGTGCCCACCTGCCCGAGCGGCGGCACTTATACGTACAGCTCCACCACCGGCCGCGTGACTTGCAGCGAGCACGGCAACTGATCGTCACCATCGCCATCAAACCAGGGGTGCCCTCCACGGGCACCCCTGTCTCTCTTCCGGGGATCAGGAAGCCCTGCTCCGTGGACAACAGGCCGGGATAAAGACGCTTCGCTCAGACAGACTGCTCAACGAAGCAGGAAAGCCCGAAAGATGCCCATTCAGACCGCGCCTCATCGACCTCAGCAGGTTCCCCAATCAGACGGCCGCACCACGTTCAGCCTCCTGCTGGCCGGACTCCTGTTCATGCTCTTCGTCGCACCCTTCGACGAGGGAGCAGGGCGGGACCTCCTCCCGTTGACGGCGCTTGCCGTAACCACCATCTGCCTGGCGGCCGTCGTCGTTCGCCGACTCCTCGGCACGCCGCGCCAAGACCCCGCGGCCCACGCCTCACTGCCGCCGAACGACTCATCCTCATCCTCGTCCTTGCCTTCAGGCCACCGCGACACAATCGCCGTCCCACGCGCCCCCGCGCCCATGCTCCCGCGCTCCCCTGCCCTTGCGCCCGCCCTCCTCTTCCTCGCGGTCGCAGCCGCCTCGGTGACATGGTCCATCGACCGCTTCGTCTCCCTGACCGGCGTCGTGCGACTGACCGCCTGCACCGTTACCTTTCTCCTCATTCTCAATGAGTTCAGCACCGAGCGACACGCTCGCATCCTGTGCTCCGGACTCGTCGTCCTCGGCTGCGTCCTGAGCCCCCTCGGAATCTGGCAGGCTCTGACCGCCAGCGGCCTGTTCCCCACCCCCGATGGCGCCCGGGCGCACTCGGTCTTCGTAACGCCCAACACTTTCGCCGCCTTCCTCATCATCACACTGCCTCTCGCCGTGGCCCTGGCGCTGACCGCCCGCAGCCGCGCCCGCGGGCTCCTCGGCTGGGCCGCCGTCTTACTCCTGCTGGTCGCTCTCGTCCTCACCCAATCGCGCGGTGCCTGGGCCGCCGGCCTCATCGGCATGTCGCTCCTTGCCTGGCAACTCGTCCGGCTCAACGTGCTTCGCCCGAGAACCCTGATCCTGTCCGCCGCTGCGGCACTCGTCCTTCTCGCCGCCGCCGTCGGCGCCCACCCCGAGCTTCGCCGGCGCCTCGCCTCCATCCTCCGCCCGCTCCAGGCGGCCACACTGCTCGAACGCTTTCATTACTGGGACAGCGCCGTCCAGATGGCCCGCGAAAGCTTGCTACTCGGCATCGGCCTCGACACCTACCACATCGACTATCCCGCCCACCAGCATCCCTCCCTCGCCGGAACCCGCCAGTGGTTCGCACACAACGACCCACTCCAGATCCTCGTCGAGCTCGGGCCCCTGGGCCTTGCCGCGCTCCTCTGGCTCTTCGCACGAATGGCAAAGCTGACCGCACACGTCCTCGCCGCCGCGCCGCGCGCCGGCACCGGCCGCGCGCACGACCCGTCCGCGCCCCTTCTTGCTGCCGCGCCGCGCACCGACACCGGCCACGCGCACGACTCGTCCGCGCTCCTTCTTGCCGCGTGCGCCGCCGGCGCCGCCTCCGGCCTCGCCCACAGCCTCATCGACTACAACCTCTACGTCCCGTCCACGGCCCTGTCTATCTTCGTCTGCTTTGGCATTCTTGCCGCCGCCCACTCGCGCCTTGTTCGTCCCGTCCCCACGTCCCGCGCAACGCTACTCATCCCCCGCCCCGTCCACGC
>CAYXNI010000267.1:0-4267 GCA_964466285.1 uncultured Planctomycetota bacterium
CCGCGCGAGGTTCGTACGCACAATCTGTAGGGGCGGGTTTGAAACCCGCCCCTACGAGAGGCACGATCGAGCCATCAGCGCAAATGCCTCGGAGTCAGGCCAAACTTGACTTTCCGGGGGCAACTTCCTAGAATTCCGTCTCTGCACTGTTGGGCTCAGCCCGCAGCTTGTTTTGGAGACCCGCGAATGGCTCTGAGGATCGCTATCGTCGGCATGGGCGGGATCGGCAACACCCATGCCCGCGTCTACCAGGAACTGCCGGAGACCGAGATCGTCGCCGTGTGCGACATCATCAAGGAACGGGCGGACAACGCCGCCGCGGCCTACAAGGCGAAGGCGTTCTACAGCGTCCGGGAGATGCTCGACAGCGGCATCAAGATCGACGCGTGCAGCATGTGCACCGCCGGGAAGGAGAACGGCGGCGACCACTACAAGCCGACGATGGAGCTGCTGGGCGCGGGGCTGCCGGTGCTCGGCGAGAAGCCTATCTCGAACGAGATCGACAAGGCGGCCGAGATGGCCGCCCTCGCGAGCGAGAAGAACATCCCGTACGCGATCAACCTGAACCACCGCTTCACCCCGGCCGCGCTCCGGGCGAAGGAGTGGATCACGAGCGGCCGGCTCGGGCAGCTTCACATCATCAACATGCGGATGTGGATCAACAACCCGAACGAGTCGGCCGAGTGGTTCCACCTGCGGGCGCTGCATCCGCACTCGATCGACGTGATGCGGTACTTCTGCGGCGACGTGAAAACCGTCCACGCGTTCATGAGCAAGGGGAAGGGCCGGAAGATCTGGTCGAACGCGCAGGTGGGCATGCTGTTCCAGAACGGGATCGTCGGCAACCTGACCGGCAGCTACGACGCGGGCGGCAGCTTCGGCCTCGAGTGCTGCGACGTGACGGGCTCGGACGGGCGGTTCGTCCTCGAGGACGCGTGCGAGCGGCTGTTCTTCTACCCGCGGCACAGCATGGAGGTAGAACGCTTCGACTACATCGGCGGGATGCGCAGCTTCGGCGAGACGTTCAAGAGCCGGATTTCGTTTTGGGTGAAGCAGCTCATCGACAAGGCGCCGCCGGACAAGATCGAGGCGTCGGGCCTCGAAGCCTACAAGGCGCAGCGCATCATCGAGGGCGCCATCAAGTCCTTCGAAACGGGGAAGGACGTTGACGTGACGGTGTGACCCGTTGCATACAACACTCCTCATACACAGGGGCGGAACATGATCAAGCTCGGAGTGAACACGGTTCTGTTCGGGGGCCGGGACCTTGAGACCGCGATGAAGCACGTCGCGTGGGCCGGCTACGACGGCGTCGAGCTGTCGGCGATCAAAGGGATGTGCGAGCACCTCGTCCTGGACGAGTGGCGGAAGCAGGCGGACGAGATCAAGGGCCTGGCCGAGAAGTACAAGCTCGAGCTTCTCTCGATGGAGGTGGCCTCGCTGGACGAGGAGCGGCTGACGAAGGCGTTCGAGGCGGGGCAGGGGATCGGCGTCCCGGTCATCAACGTCGGCCCCGGCGGCAAGTCAGACGTCGAAGCGGACCTTGTCAACGCCATCGATCATCTTGCCAGGATGGCGAAGAAGGCCGAGGACTACGGCGTGACACTGTGCGTCAAGGCGCACGTGGGCGGCAGCATCTACAACACGCCGACGACGCTCCGGGCGATGGCGGCGATCAAGTCGCCCGCGTTCGGCATCGACATGGACCCCAGCCACGTGTACCGGGCAGGCGAGGACCCAGCCAAGGCCCTGCCGGCCGTGCTGAGCCGCGTGCGGCACATCCACATTCGCGACTGCAAGGGCCGCGGCCCAAGCCCCGGCGATGCGTATAACCAGGCGTGCGGGCGCGGCGACATCGACCTGTTCGGCTACTGCAAGGCCATGGCCGACGGCGGCTACAACGGCCCCGTATGCCTCGAAATCATCGGAGCCGGCGGCTACGAACTTTCTCAGCAGGCGATCGTCGCCGCGGAGTCGTATGGATACCTGAACGCCTGTCTCAAGGCCCTCGGGGCCCGCTAAGGAAAGGGACTCACATGGCTAAACGCAGACCGAATCTGCTGTTCTTCGGGGTCGACAGCCTTCGCCGCGATCACATGAGCCTTTACGGCTATCCCCGGCTCACCTCGCCGCACCTCGCCAAGTTCGCGGCGGGCGGGACGGTCTTCGAGAACTGCTTCAGCCCGAGCGTGCCGACGACGTCCGGATATGCAATCATGATGACGGGGCGTGACTGCTTCGGAACGAACGTGGTCGCCCTGCGGCACGGCGGCCCGATGGCGGACGGCGTGACCACGCTGACCGAGGTCCTGAAGGCCGAGGGCTACGAGGCCACAAGCGTCAATTTGGGAGGCGAGCAGGGCGGCCGCGGCTTCGAGAAAGTTCTTAACTACCAGGGCTGGGGCAACGAGGCGGACGGCCGCGCACACAAGGCCGCGAACCTGAACGCCGTCACCATCCCCGAGCTGAAGCGGCTGGCCGCGGCCGGCAAGCCGTTCTTCCTGTTCCTGCGGCACATGGACCCGCACTCGCCGTATCGTCCGCCGCCGCCGTTCGAGCGGATGTTCTACGGCGCCAACGAGTGCGAGCCGGGCAACAAGTCGATGGACCCGGTGTTCGAGTTCAAGCCGTTCTGCGACTACTTCGCCAGTTGGATGCCGCAGGGCATCACGGACAAGGAGTACGTGATCGCGCAGTACGATGGCGAAGTCGCGTACATGGACGCATGCATCCAGAACATCTTCGCTACGTTGACGGCGCTGGGCCTTGACGAGGACACGCTCGTGGTCTTCACGAGCGATCACGGCGAGACGCTCTACGACCACGACTGCTTCTTCGACCATCACGGCATCTATGACCCGACGCTGGTTGTTCCCCTGTTCTTCCGCCTGCCCGGCCGCGTGCCGGCGGGGCTCCGGCTGCCCGGCTATACCACGCTGGCCGACGTGACTCCGACGGTCCTCGACATCATGGGCATCAAGACAAAGGCGAAGTTCGACGGCCAGAGCCTGTTCGGCGAGATGAACGGGAAGCGCCGCATTCCGGCCACGGAGTTCTACATCACCGAAGCGACGTGGATGCGGAAGCACGGCTGGCGGACGCCCGAATGGAAGCTCATTCACGCGCTCGAGCCGGATTTCCACTTCAAGCCTGAGGTGGAGCTGTACAATCTGGCCGAGGACCCCGAGGAAAACAACAACCTCGCGAAGAAGGAGCGGAAGGTCGTCGCCATGCTCGAGGGGCGGATGCAGGACTGGATCGCCAGGCGTGAGAAGGAAACCGGGCGCAAGAACCCGATGTACACGAACCTGCTGTGGCACGGGTTCCAGCAGATCGGCGGGCCGTTCAAGACCTCGCAGCAGGCGTACGATATGCTGCGCATCGGCGACGTGGGCGCGGCCCAGAAGCTTCAGGCGCGCGGCCCGAAGGCATGAGGAACTCTAGCAAAACGGTGGGGCGGACATTCCCGTCCGCCGTCGGGCAGGCAGGAATGCCTGCCCCACCAGTGTTATATTGGACGCCCTAAGCAAGGAAGAGGTTTCTCGGGATGTCACTCATCACCGTGATCGGCCGCGGGCATTCGGGCACGCGGGCCATTTCGCATACACTGTCCGCCAGCGGCGTTTTCATGGGGGACAAGCTGAACGTCTCGGGCGACCTGCTGCCTCCGGAGGACATGTACGCGGCCTGCCGCGTCATGGCCAGACACGTCAGATGGCTCGGCGACCTTCGCTGGGACTGGAGCCGGCTGCACACGATGCCCATCGACCCGGAGTTCACGCGGCTGATCGAGAGCTACCTCCGGAGCGTGCTGTCGAGCACGGCCGAGCACAAGGGGTGGAAGATTCCGGAGACCACGCTCGTGTACCCGTGGATTCGCCGGATGTTTCCGGACATCAAGTACATTTTCTGGGTCCGCAACCCGCGCGACTGTGTGATCGGTTCGCACCTGACGGACGACCTGGCCGATTTCGGCGTGCAGTATCCGCCGGCGGACGACGTTCGGCTGCGGCGTGCGATCTCGTGGAAGTACCAGAACGACCTCGTCCGCGCCGTCGGGCGGCCGAGGCACTGGATCAAGGTCCGGTTCGAGGACTTTATCCTCCGCCAGGATGAGACACTCGCGCGGCTCGAGAAGTTCCTCGGCTTCAAGCTGGCCAAGATCCCGGTTCGGACCGACCCGATTCACCGGTGGCGAAGAGACGCCGGCGTCAACTACTTCGACTTCCTCGATTCCGCGATGGCCGAGCACGGGTACGAGAGACCG
>CAYXNI010000268.1:0-4260 GCA_964466285.1 uncultured Planctomycetota bacterium
TTCTCGACGATCTTGGTCGTCTCCGATTCGATGGGCCGGTCCATCACGGTGAGCGGGAACTGCCCGGTGTTGAGGACTTCGGTGAGGAACTTGACGACGCGCTCACGTGCGGCGGGGTTGCAGCCGGAGCAGACGCGCCAGAAGTCGCGGATGGATTTCACGTATTCGCGGCCGGGCATGACGCGCTCGAAGCTGTGGGCGAGGATCGGGGCCGAGCTGATGCCGCGCTTCTGGAACGCGCGTTTCATGATCGGGTAGGCGACGAACTCGGTGGTGCCGGGAGCGACGGTGGTCTCGATGAGGACGAGGGCCTCGGGCGGGACCCTCTCGCCGATGGTCTTCATCGTCTGTTCGAGCGCCGTCATCTCGGTGTCGCCGGTCTTGAGGTTGCCGAGGTCGTGCTTGGAGTAGTCGCACTGGACGTCGACGACGACGCAGTCGGCCAGCTTGAGGCAGTCGCTGTTGTACGTTGCGATGAGGGTCTTCTTGTCGCGCACGCAGCGGGCGATCATCGGGTCAACTTCGGGATCCTCCGCCTTGACCGGCGACTCGCCCCGGTTCAAGAGCGGGATCTTCCAATAGCTGCGGGTGCTGGGGCGCTGGCAGCCGATGACGAACTTCGACGGCTTCTTCGTCTTGTTGTCGACGGTGTCGGCGACAATGGCGGCCATGACGGCGCCGACAAACCCGACGCCCATGACGACGACGATTTCCTTGTCCTCCGCGCGAGCTTTCTTCACCAGAGTGGAAACGCGCTCGAGCTCGGCGGCGTAGTCTTCGCGGATCGGGATCGGGAACCTTTCACCGGACGGGCTGGCTGAGAACTCTGACATTCAACTCCTCCTCGCTCAGTGACAACAAACCTTCTCCGTGTCGGGACATCACATATTCTCGGACAATCCGGGCTCCATTACAGTTCCGCACAGCTCAGAGGACGACGGCAAGCGCCGCGACGAGCTTCAGGGCTTCTTTCACCGTCGGCCTCCTTTGGCCTTCAGGCCCTGGGGCCAGGTCCGGCGTCGCAGAGGAAGGTCACGATCCCCCGATCAGTTCTATCTTCCGCTGGGTCAGAATCTCGATGGTGCGCTCGATGTCGGCCTCGCGCATCACCTCGTTGGCCACGTCGCGGGCGTCCTCGACCTTGATGAGCCTGACGGCCCGCTTGAGCTCGGGCAGGACCTTCGGGCTGGTGCTGAACTCAGACAACCCCAGCCCGAGCAGCAACACCAGGTACGAGAGGTCGCCGGACATCTGGCCGCACATGGCGACCGGGACCCCGGCGGCGTCGCCCGCCTCGATCGTGTGCTTGATCAGCTTCAACACCGCCGGGTGCGCCGGCTGGAACAGATACGACACGACCGGATTACCCCGGTCGACGGCCAGGGTGTACTGGATCAGGTCGTTCGTGCCGATGGAGAAGAAGTCGACTTCCTTGGCGAACGCCTCGGCCATGACGGCGGCGCCGGGCACCTCGATCATCATGCCGATCTCCGCGTCGGACTCGTGCTCGATACCATGCTCGTACAGTTCGTCGTGAACCTCATCGAGCACGGCCTTGGCCTTCCGAATCTCGGCCAGGTTTGTGATCATGGGGAACAGTATCTTTATGTAGCCGTGGACGGAGGCGCGGAGGATGGCCCGGAGCTGTGTCTTAAACATCCCTATTCGGTCGAAGCACAGGCGGATCGACCGGCAGCCCAGGAAGGGGTTGGGCTCTGCCGGCGCCGGGCCGCCGGAACCGCCGGCCACCTTGTCGGCCCCGAGGTCAAACGTCCGGATGACGACCGGCCGGGGCCACATCAGGCTGGCTACCGAGCGATACGCCTCGAAGTGCTCCTCTTCGGTGGGCTCCCGCCCCTTTTCCATGTACAGGTATTCCGTGCGGTACAGGCCTATCCCTTCCGCTCCGTTCTCGATGGCCGTCCCGACCTCATAGGGGAACTCGATGTTCGCGTACAGCGAGATGCGGTGGCCGTCGAGCGTCTCGGCAGGCAGGTTGTGCAGCTCGCCGATGAGGCGGCGGTCGGATTCCTCGATGTCGCGCTCGATCTCCACATACTTCGCGAGGGTTGACGCGTCCGGGTTGATGAACACCTCGCCCTTCCCCCCGTCCACCACCACGCGGTCGGCGGCGCGGACGCCGGCGGTCAGCCCCCGAAGCCCGACCACGGCCGGGATGCCGAGGGCGTTGGCGATGATCGCGGTGTGCGAGGTCTCACCGCCCGCTTCCATCGCGATCGCAAGGACCTTGTCACGGTCGAAGCTCACCGTCTGGGATGGCGTCAGGTCTTCAGCGACCACAACCACGGGCCCCGGAAGCTCATGGACGTCGGCCGCGCTGCGCCCCAACAGCACCCGGTGGAGGCGGCTCTGAATGTCGTAGATGTCAGACACCCACCGCGCGGTGCTCTTGTCCTCGAACAGGAGCTGAATGTGGCGCTGGAGGTACTCGTCGACCGCCGCCTCGGCGACCATCCGCTCGGCCCGGATCCGCGCGATGACTTCGCCGCGCAGGCGCTTGTCGTCGAGCATCCGGATGTGGGTCTCGAAGATCGCCAGGTATTCCTCCCCAAGCTTCGGAGCGAGGCGGCGCTGGTCGTCACGGATCCCTTCGATGGCCTCGGCCACGGCGTCCTCGAACCGCCGTATCTCCTCCTCGACCTGGGCCTCCTCGATGTGGCGGTGCCGCACGGGCATGCGCTCGCTCTCGACCACGAAAGCTTCGCCCACCGCCACGCCGTGCGAGACCCCGATCCCCTTGAACACCTCCATGGCTCAGACCTTGTTGACCTCCTTGTTCAGCAGGATCACCAGTGCCTCCACCGCCTCGTCCGCGTCCTCCCCATCCGCTTCCAGCCGGATGGGCCCCTTTTCGGCCGCCAGCGTCATGACGTCCAGGATGCTCTTCGCGTCTGCCAGCTTCTTGCCCCTGGAGAGCCGGAGCTTGCTGCGGAAGCCCACGGCCTTCTCGGCAAGCAACTGCATGGGACGCAGATGCAAGTCCTCTTCGCGGTATACCGGAATTTCGGCTGAACGCACTGCCATGTTCTCTACAATAATCACGCCTGTACCGACTTGTCCGCCTCCGAGAAGAGGCTGACGATCTCGCGCTTGTCGGACGCCTCCTTGAGCCGTTCGAGAAAATTATCGCGCTTCAGCACTCGGCTGACCTGGGCGATGGCCTCCAGGTGCGGACCGATCACTCCCGCAGGCCACAGGATGAGGAACAGCGCCTTGACCGGCTGACCGTCGAGCGAGTTGAAATCCACTCCCGCCGAGCTGTGGGCATACGCGCCCAGAAGCCGCCGCACCGCCGGGTGCTTGGCGTGCGGGATTGCGACACCGTGGCCGATCCCCGTGCTGCCGATCTCCTCCCGATGCATGAGCGCGTCCACAACCGACTCCTTCGCCTCCGGGTCCAGGCAGCCGGCGTCGATCAGCGACTCTACCACCTCAGCCAGGACCTCGCGCTTCTGGGTCGCGCGGAGTTCGCTGACAATGGATTCCTCGAGGACAAAATCTCCCAGCCGCATCAGGCCTCCTCTGTATCTTCATCTTCCGGTTCTTCGGGCTCTGTTCCCGCCTCTCGGCCCCTCCGGTCGTGCAGCTTCTCCTTGTACCTCTTGATCTGCCGGGCCATGTTGTCAGCGGCCAGGTCCACCGCCTCCTGCACAGTTCGGGCCTTCTCGACGGCGACAAGCGTCCCGCCGCCGCTCACCGCACACACAATCTCCGCCTTCAGGCTGTCGTGCTCACGGTCAAAGGTGACCGAAATGTCTTTGATCCCGTCGAAGAACTTCGTCAGCTTCGCCGCTTCCGCCTCCGCATGAGCCGTTTGGTCCCCGGTTAACGACATGTGTCTGCCGATCACGTGGACTTGCATGTATCTGCCTCCGTTGATTCCCGAGCCGGCAACTCTGCCGCCTCAGTATATCCGAACCCGTCGCACGGGTCAATTGATGCCCGCCGCTCGGGGACACGAATGGACAATGGACGATGGGCGATCGACCGCCGCTCCGCGGCTCGGGGACGCGAATGGATAATGGCGAATGACAAGGGAATACAGGTGTGTACCTCGGCGTGCGAGTGAAACAAAAAAGCCGCCGAGTTTCCTCGGCGGCTTTTTGTGTTTTGAACAACCAGGAAGCATACAGCGCGACTCGTGTGCTGACTTGATGGCCTCCGCGAAAGCGGAGGACAAGGTATCCTTAGAAAGGAGGTGATCCAGCCGCACGTTCCCGTACGGCTACCTTGTTACGA
>CAYXNI010000269.1:0-4248 GCA_964466285.1 uncultured Planctomycetota bacterium
GCGAAGTGGCGCACCTTGGCGCTTGCCATGCGGCTCTGTGTGAGTTCGCGAAGGGTGGGTTCGACTGTCAGCCAGTTGAACTCGTCCCTGTTCTTGCCGGACTCCTGCCATTTCTTTGCGATCTCGCGCAAGGTGTCTGCAACGACGTATGACTTGTATTCGTTGTGTGCGCGGGTGAGCTCGGCGATGGCTTCCTTGAACTTGCCTGTGTTCATCTGGTCGATGCTCTTGTCGACGATTTCGTTGTAGGTGGTGATGTCGAAGGCTTTGGGTGGCACGAGTTTGTCGGGGGGGGTGGTGCCGGAAAGGCGGTCGTAGAGGACGAGCGCGAGGATCATGAGTATGCCGACGGCGATGGCGCCGATGATGAGGTACGTGTTTTTCTTGCGGTCGGCGGCTTTTTTCTCGGCGTAATAGCCAGTGAGGTCGGTGGAGCCGGCGGGCTGGCGGGCGACGATTTCGATCTCGCGGTTGGTCCGCGGGTCGCGCAGGTACATGTGGCCGTCGCGGGCGATGACCTGGGGCTGAAGGGTCTGGGGCGGGGCGTATGGTTGGGGGACGAAGGTGCCGTCGGCGGGAGTGTCGTCGGGTGCGGGTTCCTTGTCGAAGGACGGTGCGGCGTCGGGAGCGGCGGGCGGGGCGGGCTCCGTGGACGCGGCGGGCTCGTAGTCGAAGCCGGCGGGGGCGGGTGGGGGGGTCGTGTCCAACACCATGCAGTAGCCGCCGAGAGAGACCTCGTCGCCGTTCTTGAGGACGCAGGAGGTGACGGGGCTTCCGTTGACGAGTGTGCCGTTGGAGCTGCCGAGGTCGGTAATGGTGACGACGCCGTTTTCGACGACGCACTGAAGGTGTTTCTTTGAGACCTTGGCGGCGGGGACGACGATGTTGGACGATGGATGTCGTCCCATGATGGAGCTGCCTTCCCGCAGGGGGAAAGAACGTCGGACACCGCCTTCATCGGCCCAGAACATCATAAGGTCAATCGCCTTTCAAAGGGATTTTCCGGACGGTGCGGTCGAAGATCACCTTCAGTTTCTGGTTTCGTATGTCGTCGGGATCGGGGATGAGCTGGCGGAGTTCGTCCCAGTCGCGGGCGGCGCCGGCGTTGTCGCGGTCGCGAATGCGTGCGATGGCCTGGTTCTTGATCTGCTCATAGCGTTTCTCGATCTCGTCGCGGGTCTTGGCGTAGAGCCGGTTGGCTTCCACGCGGAGTTGGATTTCCTCGCCCGGCGCGCGCTGGAGGAGGTTGACGGCCTGCTCGAATTTCTTCATCGCCTGGTAGAGGTATCCGGTGCTGAGGGCGAACTTGGCGCCGTTGACGAGGAGGCGCGCCCGGGCGACGACTTCGGCGGGGGTCAGGCGTCTTTCGTCAAGAGGACGCGGCACTTCGCCGCGGACGAACACTTGCACAATGGCCTTGCGCCCGCCGGGGCCGGTGATCTGGATGTCGGTGGTTCCGGGGTTGACGCCTGTGACAATGGCCATGAAGCCCGTGGGGTCGAGTTCGAGCCTGGCGATCTCTTCGCCTTCGGGGTCGAGATAGACTCTGTCGGAATAGGCCTCGTCGTCGTCGATGTACGGGACGAGGCGGCCGCCGGCCTGGCGGGTCTTGAGGCCGAGGTCGATGACGAGATCCTCGCCGCACTTGACGAGGACGGGCTTCTTGTTCGGTTCTTCGGGCTTTCTGCCGACGAGGTTCCAGGCGAGGATGCCTGCTCCGATAATGAGCGCGAGGACGACGAAGTAGCCGATTGCGCTGCGTGCTCCGGCGAAGGCGGCTTTTTCCTCGTCACCCGGGCCGGGCTCGCCGGCGGGGGCTTTGAAGACGTCGTCGACGAGAACGGGGCGGCCGGCGGGCAGTGCGCCGGGCTGGGCGAGCATGTATCCTTCGGGGACGGGAAGGGTGTCGGGGACGGCGGGCGGGGCCGGTGCGGTCTGTGGTTGCTCTTCGAGGCGGAACTCGATGGCGACGTCGCCCAGCTCGAAGCGCTGGCCGGCCGCGATGCGGGCCTCGCGGAAGCTCTTATCGCCCATGACGATGCCGTTGTGGCTGCCGAGGTCGGTGAGGAAGCAGTGGAGACCCTTCAGTTCGGCCCGCACGTGTTGGCGCGACACGGATTGGTCGGGGATGACGACGTCGCAGGTGGCGCCCCGGCCGATGACCACGGGATGGGGTGGGAGGATGAACTCTCTGCCGCTGAGATCGGAGTTGATGATTCTGAGCTTGGCGATGGTCATGTCGGCCAGTCTGTGTGGTAAGCCGCGACGGTCACTCGGCAATCCTCAGTTTGACGCCGCGGCACAATCCCAGCGCTCTTGCGGCTCCGGAAGCTAATTCTATCACGCTCTCGGCGCCCAGACAAGCCGATAGTCGGGCGGGGCGCAGGCCCTCGACGGTCTTGCGGACCACGAGTTGCTCGTCGAGGTAGACGAGGTCAATGGGGAACTTCATGCCGAAAGTGTGGATGAGCCTGCAGCGGGGGAACCACATGCCTTCAGCCGGGCCGACCGAGTTGCGGCCGAGGAGGCCGCGGATGCGTTCGGACGCCGTTCGGCACACGTGCAAGTGTTCGATCAGGACGGCTCCTTCGGGTTCCCGCAGGGCGCGGACGGTCATAGTTTGCCCAATTTCTTCAGCTGGTCCAGGACGATCGGGCCGAAGATGGTGATGAAGACGGTGGGGAAGATGAAGAGGATGAGCGGGAGAAGGATTTTGACGGGGGCTTCCATCGCTCGTTTTTCGGCGATCTGCTCGCGGCGGACGCGCATCTGCTCGGCCTGGATGCGGAGGATGGGGCCGATGCTGGCGCCGAGTTCGTCGGCCTGGATGAGTGAGCCGGTCACGTTGCTCATCTCTTCGAGGTCGACGCGCCAGGCAAGCTGTCGGAGCGCGTCGGAGCGGGCCTGGCCCATCTGGATCTGGCGGAGGAGTTCGCTGAACTCTCGGCCGAGCGGGGTGTCGCGGACCTTGGCGACGATGCGGGCAAGGGCGGAGGTGAAGTCGAGCCCGGCCTCGACGGAGAGGGTGAGGAGGTCGAGTGCGAAGGGGAGGGCCCGGAAGATCTGTGTCTTGCGCCGCTGGACCTGTGCGCGAAGCCAGACGAGGGGCCAGATGGCTCCGCAGATCAGGCCGGCGGCCAGCATGATCGTCCAGCCGGTGGATGCCATCGTCAGGGCGCCGATGCCGGCCCCGATGAGTCCGCAGAGCAGAACGAGGCCGAGGAACTCGTCGGCGGTGACGCCGTGGGGGGAACCGGCGGCGATCAGGTTGCGCTCGGCCCGGTCCCGCATCGAGAGCAGCGCGGGCTTGTGGCCGGTGTCCTCGAACCGCTGTTCCGCGCGGAGGGAGTAGTATCGTATGAATACCCCGACGGGCTTGGCCAACGCGATGAGCAGGCGGAAGAGGGGCGAGGCGATCTTCTGCTGCCGCTGTTCGTCCAGTTGGGTGGCTTCCAAGATGTTTTCCTGGAAGCGATACAGCGACCAGACGAGGAGGAAGGCGCTGCCGGCGCCCGCGGCCAGGATGGTGCCAACCAGGAGTTGCTCGGCGATCACGTCGGACTCCTCACACGTCGATGTTCACGATCTTCATAATGGTGACGACGCCAAGGATCTGGAGGACTACGACTACGGCGATGAGTGCCCATCCGAGGGGCTCGGTGTAGACTGTGTGCATCATTCCCGGGCTGATGAAGTTCATCATTACGGCGAAGAGGACCGGGATGGCGCAGACGAGGCCGGCCTGCCACTTGCCCTGTGCGGTCAGCGCCTTGATCTTGCCGTACAGGCGGTGGCGCGAGCGGATGGTGTAGGCGATGTTGTCGAAGACCTCCGTCAGGTTGCCGCCGACGTCGCGGGAGATGGTGATGGCGGTGATGACCAGGTCGAGGTCGTCGCTCGGCATGCGCCTGAGCAGGTGGGCGAGGGCTTCTTCCATGGTCGCGCCGAAACGAAGCTCCTGGTTTGTGAGGCGGAACTCCTGGCTGATGGGGTTGGACATTTCGCGCTGAATGAGCTCGAAGGCCTGGTGGAGGCTGAAGCCGGCGCGGAGCGAGTTGCTGATGTTCATGAGGGCGTCGACGAGCTGCACGCGGAACCTTGCGTCGCGGCGCTTCTTGAGAAACCGGATGACCAGCGACGGCAGCAGGAGCCCGAACGCGCCGACGCACACGCCCCAGGCGATGCTCGCAAGGGCCAGGCCGACGAGCACGCCGTGGAAAAAGGCGCTGCCGCTGGTGTCCACCACGT
>CAYXNI010000270.1:0-4247 GCA_964466285.1 uncultured Planctomycetota bacterium
CATAACGGCAGCGCGCCGGCTTCGCTATCATGGGGGGCAGTTTGATACTCCAAGTGTGCGGAATCACTTGGGCGGAGGGGGGTCGTTGTCTTCGGCGAGCCGGCGAAAGGCGTCGGCCGCGGCCGTGTCAGGCTGGTCTTTCGGCCGGACGTGGCCTTCGACATCAATGACGTCGCCGTGGGTGCCCAGCGGCGGGTAGCCGGGCTCGGGACCGAAGCCGAGGAGCCGCCAGACGCCCCGCGAGGTGTGGCGGAGTGTGACGGCCATCTCCTCGCGCTTGCCGGAGACGTAGATGAAAACGGCGATGATGAGCAGTCCCCATTGCCAGTGCATGTCCGGGCTCAGGAGGGTGAAGAGGCTGAGAGCGGCCATGACCGCAGCGATCCAGCGGCCGACCCGCGCCGCAATCTGAGTCGCGCGGAGCCAGCCGTGTCCGGTTGCGAGGAATGCGCGCAAGAGCCGGCCTCCGTCCATCGGAAACGCGGGCAGGAGGTTGAACCCTCCCAACAGCAGGTTGGCCACGAACATCTTGTACCAGATGGTCTCGACTCCGACCTGCTCGATCCTGAACGGCGGACCAATGAGCACACCCCTGGCCGCGTGGAAGGGGGTGACCCCCTGCTCCGAGAGCAAGAAGAGCAGGCCGGCGACCACAAAGTTCAGCGCGGGCCCCGCAATGGCGATCTTGAATTCAGTGGCCGCGTTCTCAGGCATGTCGCCCAGGCGCGCGACGCCGCCGATAGGCAGGAGTGTGATGTCACGAACCTGGATGCCGTGGGCCTTCGCGACGAGACTGTGGCTGAGCTCGTGGAGCACCACGAACGCGAACACGACGAGGAGCCATTCCAAAGATCGTGCCCCGCTGAAAAGATAGACAAACAGCAGGAGCCACACGAAAGTGGGATGAATCCGGATTCTTACGCCGAAGAGTTCCATTACGCTTATTATCCCGGAATCCGGAGCGGTACACAAGCGCCATTACGGGCATTACGGTGCATTGCGGGCGTTCAGGGCGAGGTCAGTTCGTCCAGCATTTCGTCGCGGAGTTCTGTGGCAAACGCCCCGCGGTCCCCGGACAGCCGGCGCTCAGGCAGGACTTTGACGTCGACGTCGACTCCTGGAGCGGCCATCATGCGCCACAAGTGGCGGGCCAAGTTCGCCCCGCCGTACCAGAAGACGCACGACCGGTTGGAATCGTCGATCGGCCGCCCCGCCACGGTCCGATAGCAGAGCACAATCGGCCGGACCGGGAAGCCGTGGCCGCCCTGTGCCCTGGCGGCTTCGAAGAGCGAGGTCTTGAAAGGCAGCAGGCCTTTGCCGTCCGAGCTGGTGGCCTCGGGGAAGAAGATGACGCTGGTCCCCGCGCGCAGTGTGCGGCGGACTTTGCCGATGAGGGAAACCACGGCGAGCCGGTGCGCCCGGTTGACGAACAGAGTGCCCCCGACGGCCGCAAGTTGCCCCATGAGGGGCAACCACAGTACGCCGGCCTTCGAGATGAACACGCCGGGCGTGACGGACAGGACGATGAGGATGTCGAGGTAGCCGGTGTGGTTGGCGGCGTGGAGTGCAGGCCCGGCCAGGCCGACGCCGGCTGGCAGGAGGCGTACGCGCACGCGCATGAGCCGGAGCACGCCTCGGGCCCAGCAACGCCGCAAGCGCCGGAAACAGCGGCCGCGCGCTGCTCGCACCGGGACGAGCCACGCGGCCGCAGTCAGGGCTCCGAGGACAACGCTGAACGACACGGCCAGGAGAACGCGAATCAGTCGCATCGTTGGACCGCCAATGGTCTCCCGCGGAGTGGTGCGGCCTGCTCAGACATTATCTCAACAGGCCGGTGGGGCAGGTATTCTTGCCTGCCACCGGGCCGGCAGGAATGTCGGCCCCACCTCCTCCTGAGATAATCGCTCAGGGCTTCTTCTCCATCTGACGGACCTTCACCCCCTCTGGTGCGGGCCGTCGGAAGATCAGCGGGTCCAGGCCAACATTGTTGAAGAACTTCTCCAACTCAAAGATGTACCGGTCGCCGGTTTCCCAGTCGACCTGGATCAGGCGGGGCAGGTAGGTCTTCTTGTCAACCCAGAACGTCCAGACCTGCTTGGCGTTGGGATCGGTCAGCTTGTTCCCGGCCTGTTCGGCGAGTTCCTTCAAGCGTTCGGGCTTGAGCGAGAGGACGAGCTTGAAGGCCGGGATTTCGTCCTTTCCGTATGTTCCTTCCTTGAAATCGTCGATGTTGAAGTACCGGTCGAGCGCCCTGACCATCTGGTCGCCGGCGGCGAAGACCTGCAGCAGGGGGTGAACGGGCGCACCCTTGTCGAGGTCGGTAAACTCGATGAGCTTGGTTTGGGCGTCATAGATCCAGTATTCGTCGCCGTCGGTCCCGTGGATGAGGAACGGCGGCTGGCCGAAGTTGAGGCGGAACATTTTATCGCGCTTGAACCAGGCCCGGCCCCGGTATTCCTTTTCGTTGCCGCTGGGATCGCGGAACCGCTGTGTGACCCAGACCCAGAAGTCGTTGTACCCGGCGAAGACTTGGCCGACGCGCTTGGCCAGCGTCTCGGCGTCGATGTCGGCGGCAAGGGCGCGTGAAGGCGGCAGCAAGAGAACAAGGGCAACCAAGGCCATGAGGATACGCTTTGTGCTCACATCGGAGCTCCAAGAATCGTGCCTTCGAAAACCATTTTGTCTTTGACGAAGCCTTGACAGTGGAACGTGCAGCGGCGGTTGCGGATTTCCAGCGCCTGGGCGGCGATGATGAAGGTGTCGGCGGGCTGGACGAAGCCACGGAACTTGACGTCGGTCACGCCCATGAAACCGATGAAGACGCCGGGCGGGTTGCCGATGCTTTCCATGTAGTAGTAGGAAGTGAGCTGGGCGGCGGACTCGATCATCAGCACGCCCGGCAGGACGGGCCGCCCGGGGATGTGTCCGCGTACCCAGAAGTCGTCGGCAGACAGGTGCTTGAAGCCGACGACGATCTGTTTTTCCATGTCGAGCAGGGCGATGCCCGACAGCATCTCCATCTCGAACCGCTGGCGGTTGTGCGTTCGGATGTCCTCGATGCCGCGATAGGGGGTCTGTGTGTCGACACTCAGCGGATCGACCAGTGGCGGACTGGGCATTGTGGACGCTTCCTCCTTTCATGCGCGGGGACAACGGCGGAGCCGCCCTCGGCCCCGCCAAACCACCATGATGATAGCAGTGGGCGCAGCGGCAGTCAAACTGAAAACGCGCAAGCATCGGCGGTCTTGCATTCGCAGACGCGGCGCGCTATCATTTGTCTTCGGCATGGGACACCACACTTGGAGGAATTTCACGTGGTCGAACGCAGAGCTTCTCTCGTCGTGCGGACGGTTGGCGATGTCGTCGTCGTGTATTTTGCCGACTCTAAGATCCTTGAAGAGATGCAGGTGAAGAACGTGGGCAATGAGCTGTACGACCTGATCGACAAGCAGTCGCGCCGGCACATTATCATCAGCTTTCAGAATATCGAGCGTTTTTCGACGGCTTTGCTGGGGAAACTGATCGGGCTGAAGAAGAAAGCTCACCAAATCCAAGGGAGCGTCAGGCTCTGCGCGATTCCGGACAATATCATGGAGATTTTCAGAGTGACCGGGCTGAACGCGGCCTTCGAGATTTATGGCGACGAGCAGGCGGCGATCAAGAGCTTCGGCGCGGCCACCTGACCCGCATGCGATGCGGGGACCGGGGGCGAGCGATCGTTCGACCGCTCGCGAATTGTGTGCGCAGATTGTGGCAGGGAGGAGCATGTTCATCCTGGGTCAGAAATCGAAGCTGAAGGGTGCAGTCGACATTCCGGGGTCCAAGTCCCACACCATTCGCGGCGTGTTCTTCGCGTCCCTGGCGGAAGGGATCTCTGTGCTGGAGAGGCCGCTGGATTCGCTCGACACGCGGGCGGCGGTCGCGGCCTGTGCGGCATTCGGCGCCGAGATCGAGACGGGCGACACGTGGGCGATCCGCGGGGTCGCCGGGCGGCCGCACGTTCCCGACGACGTGGTCAACGTGATGAACTCGGGAACGACCCTGAACGTGGCCCTTTCGGTCGCCGCGCTCGCGGACGGGCATACGGTCCTCACGGGTGACGAGCAAGTGCGGCGGCGGCCGGCCGGGCCGCTGCTTGAGGCGCTGGTCTCGCTCGGGGCCGAGGCGTTCTCCACTCGCGGCAACGGATGCCCACCGATCGTGGTCGGCGGCACGCTTGAAGGCGGCCGCTGCCGCCTGCGGGCGAC
>CAYXNI010000271.1:0-4241 GCA_964466285.1 uncultured Planctomycetota bacterium
CGGCCTCTGAACTTTCAACCTTAGACTGTAAGCTTGAGACTTTGTCCTGTCTCTCCACGCTCCACTGCCCACTCTCCAGTACCTGATCGATGATTCTCAGGAACTCGTTGATCTGGTTCAGCTTGGCGCGCATCGCGGTGCGGACCTTGCCGCTCTTGTTCATGATTCCGAGGGCGCGCAGGAACGGGTCTCTGGTCCGCTCGCCGAGCGGCTGCTGCTTGACGCGGTCGTGGGCGAGGGCCGGCGCTTCCACGGTGCGCGATGGCTTAGACTTTGAGATATGCACGTGTCCCTTGCGGCTGACGAGGACCTGTATGTCGCCCGATGTCGCCTGGACGTGGATTTGCCCGAAGGGCATTTCGAGCGCCTCGTCGAGCCTGGCCCGAGCTTCCTGGCCGGAGAAGTTCTGCAAGACGTCCTTCTTTCCGTCGAAGTATGAGAACTGGAGTGCCCGCGCGGCCTTGATCGCGACGGGGCGGACGCTCAGCTTGAGCCACGGCGTCGCGTCGTCGCGGAGCTTGTTGCTCAGCGTCAGCTTGAGGAACGACGCCTGTTCGAACACCTCGGCCCTGACGACAGCCTTGTAGTCTGGCTTGTCCATGCTTTCAACCCCAGACCTTCTTTTGGATGGCGGGCTGGACGCGGGCGTTTCCTCGAACGGAGGGAGGAGCGTCAGTCCTGGGACTCCTTGAGAAACAACCGCACGTCGTGCGGCGTGACGAACACGTCGCTTCCCGTGACGATGTCGGACGAGCGGAACTGGTCGTGCGGCATCTCCACGTTGACCACTTCCCCCGCTTCGGTGATCACCTCGATCTTGACGACTGGGCCGGCGGACCGGATTCGGGAGACTTTGGCGCGGAATGACGGCCTGCCGTCCGATGTCGTCCGGATTTCCAGTTCGTGGGGGCGGACGAACAGCCGCACGGGGCGTCCGTCCTCTTTTATACTTCCGGGCGGGTCGAGCACCAACGGGCCGAACACGGCCTTGCCTTGCTCGATGCGCCCATGGAAGAAGTTCACGTTGCCGAGGAAATCCATCACGAACTCGGTAGCGGGATTATGGAAGACCTCGTCCGGCGTGCCGATCTGCTCGATCCGGGCCTGGTTCATCACCACGACGCGGTCGGCGACTTCGAGCGCCTCTTCCTGGTCGTGGGTGACGAAGACGCTGGTGACATGGATCTCGTCGTGCAGTTTGCGGAGCCAGCGGCGAAGTCCCTGCCGCACTCGTGCGTCCAGTGCGCCGAACGGCTCGTCGAGAAGCAGGACTCTGGGCTTTGCCGCAAGGGCCCGCGCGAGCGCCACCCGCTGCCGCTGGCCGCCGGAAAGCTGTGATGGATACCGGTCGCCGAGATTTTCGAGTTGGATAAGCTGCAGCAGTTCGTTCACGCGTTCGCGAATCTGCTGCTTCGATGGGCGGCGCGGCCGCGGACGCACCCGCAGCCCGAACGCGATGTTCTCGAACACCGTCATGTGCCGGAAGAGGGCGTAATGCTGGAACACGAACCCGACTCTTCTCCTCCGCACGCTCTTGTGAGCCACGTCCTGGTCGTGAAAAAGGATCGGCCCGCTGCCTGGATCGGGGGTTTCGAGGCCTGCGATGATCCGCAGCAACGTGGTTTTCCCCGAGCCGGACGGCCCGAGCAGCGCCAGCAGTTCGCCATCCTCGACCCGCAGGCTGACGCCGCGCAGGGCCGTGAAGGTTCCGAACGTTTTTGTGATGTTCCGCACTTCAATGCTCACGTCACGTTACCTCCGGCGCAGCCGCGTATTCGTGCCTTTGTCTGCGTACCTTCCACTCGATCAGCGCCTTGACCATCAGCGTGAGCAGGGCCAGGAGCGCGAGCAGGGAAGAGACGGCGAACGCTGCCACGAAATTGTACTCGTTGTACAGGATCTCGACGTGGAGCGGCATGGTGTTGGTTTGGCCGCGGATGTGCCCTGAGACGACCGATACCGCCCCGAACTCGCCCATCGCCCGCGCATTGCACAGGATCACGCCGTAGAGCACGGCCCACTTCACGTTGGGCAGGGTGACCCGCCAGAACGTCTGCCAGCCGCCGGCGCCCAGGACCTGGGCCGCCTCTTCCTCTTCCGTTCCCTGCTCCTGCATGAGCGGGGTCACCTCGCGCGCTACGAACGGGAACGTGATGAAGACCGTGGCGAGGACGATGCCTGGCACGGCGAAGATGATGCGGATGTCGTGCGCGGCGAGCCACGGGCCCAGCCAGCCCTGGCGCCCGAACATGAGCACGAAGATCATGCCCGCGATGACCGGGGACACGGCGAACGGGAGATCGATCAGCGTGACGAGCACGTTCCGGCCTGCGAAACGGAACTTCCCGATGGCCCAGGCCGCGGCCAGTCCGAAGACGAGGTTGAGCGGGACCGCGATCGCAGCGGTCAGCAGCGTGAGCTTGACGGCCGAGAGCGCCGCGGGGTCGCGCAAACTGTCCATGTACACGCCGATCCCTTTTCGCAATGCCTCGGTGAACACCGAGATGAGCGGCAGGAGCAGGAACAGGCCGAGGAAAACCATGGTTATTGCGATCAGGAACCACCGCACAAGAGGCGGCTCTGTCGTTGTGGCCTTTACGACCGCACGGGTCAACGCGGCTGTACGCAGTGTCTGCTTGGTCATGCTCATGCCCCCGCCCGGTACCGGTGGCTCGACCACCATTGCAGGAGGTTGATGGCCAGGAGAAGCACAAATGACGCGGCGAGCATAACGACCGCGATGGCCGTCGCGCCCGCGTAGTCGTATTGTTCCAGCTTTGAGATGATGAGGAAGGGTGTGATTTCGGTCTTCATGGGCATGTTCCCGGAGATGAAGACGACGGATCCGTACTCGCCCATCGCTCGAGCCAGGGCCATGGCAAACCCGGTGAGCAGAGCGGGCAGTGTGGCCGGCAGAATGACACGCCAGAACGTCTGGAGCCGGGTGGCGCCGAGGCTGGCCGCGGCTTCTTCCGCCTCAGGGTCGAGGTCCGCCAGCGCCGGCTGAAGCGTCCGGACCACGAAGGGCAACCCGATGAACGTGAGGGCGATCGTGATCCCCAGCGGCGTGTAGGCCGCCCGGATGCCGAGCGGCTTGAGCATCCGGCCGATCCAGCCGTTGGGGGCGTACAGCGTTGTGAGGACGATGCCCGAGACGGCTGTCGGCAGCGCGAACGGGAGGTCGACCACGGCGTCCAGGATCCGCTTGCCCGGAAAGGAATATCGCACCAGCGTCCACGCGACGATGAAGCCAAACAGAGCGTTGATCAGCGCCGCAGCGAGCGATGCTCCGAAAGTCAGCCGGTAGGACGCCACCACCCGAGGATCGGTCACTGTGTCCCAGAACTGCGACCACGTGAGCTGGGTGGTCTTGAGTACGAGTGCGGAGAGCGGGATCAGGACAATGAGGCTGAGGTAGAACAGGGTGCAGCCCAGCGTAAGGCCGAACCCCGGAAGGACGCTGTGCTGTCCCAAACGGGTCTTCATTGCGTCCCGTCGTCCGAGACGGAGTTATGGAACGGCCGCCGGCCGGCTGCTTCACGAACTGGGCCGGTAGATCTGGTCGAAAATGCCTCCGTCGGCGAAATGTTTTTCCTGAGCCTTCTTCCAACCACCAAACATCTCGTCAACCGTGATCAGGTTGACCTTCGGGAACTGTTTCGCGTAGGCCTTTGCGACCTCTTCCAGGCGCGGACGGTAGTAGTGCTTGGCGACGATCTCCTGGGCCTCTTTGGTATACATGTATTGTAGGTAGGCTTCCGCCACCTGGCGCGTGCCCCGCTTGTCTACCACCTGGTCAACGACGGCTACCGGCGGCTCGGCCAGGATGCTGACCGAGGGGAGCACGATCTCGAACTTGTCCGGCCCGAACTCTTTCAGTGCGAGGAACGCCTCGTTCTCCCACGCCAGGAGGACGTCACCGAGCTCGCGCTGGACAAAGGTGGTTGTGGAGCCGCGCGCGCCGGAATCGAGCACGGGTACGTTCTTGAAGATCGCCGTGACCAGCGCCCGAGCCGTGTTCTCGTCCCCGCCCTTCTGCTTCAGTGCGTAACCCCAGGCCGCCAGGTAGTTCCACCGTGCTCCGCCCGAGGTCTTTGGGTTGGGTGTGATGACCTGGATTCCCGGCTTTGCGAGGTCGTCCCAGTCCTTGATGTTTTTGGGATTGCCCTTGCGGACGAGGAAAATGATGGTGGACGTGTAGGGGCAACTGTTATGGGGAAGGCGCTTCTGCCAGTCCGCCG
>CAYXNI010000272.1:0-4230 GCA_964466285.1 uncultured Planctomycetota bacterium
TAACTCCGCACAAGAGAATCCGGAACAATCGCCGTTTCCCAGATTCCTTTCTCGGCTCGTCATCGGCCTCAGCAGCCCGGTCCCGACGCCACAAGCATTATACCCCGCCATGTGGATAGGGAAACAGAATCCCCAGGGCCTGAGCTGGCCTTTCCGGTAATTTCCGGTCGCAATGCCCGGCAGGCCAGTTGACTTGTCACGGCCGGGGGAATATACTACGGGCCGTCGTACGGGTGATTCTGCGCCTGTAACCCTTTTCGAGAGAGCGCGATGAATAACCGGAACGCCTGTGTGATCGGCATGCAGTGGGGCGATGAGGGCAAGGGGAAGATCATCGACCTGTTGTCCAAAGACTTCGACATCGTGGTGCGCGCCCAGGGCGGCAGCAACGCCGGACACACCGTCGTTGTCGGCGACCAGAAATTTGTTCTGCATCTCATTCCGTCCGGGATTCTGCGCGACGGGATCACGTGCGTCATCGGGAACGGTGTCGTGGTCGATCCGGATCAACTCCTCGCCGAGATCGAGGAGCTGCGGGGCAGGGGCGTCGAGTCGGCGGGAAAGCTTCTTGTGAGCGACCGCGCCCAGGTCGTCATGCCCTACCACAAGGCGCTGGACGCCGCCCGCGAGAAGGCGCTCGGCGACAGCAAGATCGGCACCACTCTCCGCGGCATCGGGCCGGCCTACGGCGACAAGGTCGCGCGCACCGGCATCCGCGTCTGCGACCTGATCGACCCTGCCGTCTGCCGGGCCCTGCTCGGGCGTCACCTTCCCATCGTGAACAAGATTCTGCTGGACGTCTACGGCGTGGGGCCGGTCAACCCGGCCGAGGTCGTCGAGTGGGCCATGCGCCGCGGAGCCTCGATCAAGCCGATGGTCGGCGACACGGTGGAGTTCCTGAACGAGGCCGTCCGCCGCGACGAGCGCATATTGTTTGAAGGCGCACAGGGCACCCTCCTGGACGTGGATTTCGGCACCTATCCCTATAACACATCGTCCAACTCGTCGGTCGGGGGCATGGCCACCGGCACCGGCGTGCCGCCCAGGGACATGGGCGAGGTCATCGGCGTGCTCAAGGCCTACACCACGCGCGTCGGCTCTGGCCCTTTCCCCACCGAGCAGGACAACGAGACGGGTGCCCGTCTCCGCGAGCGAGGCGGCGAGTTCGGCGCCACGACCGGGCGGCCGCGCCGGTGCGGCTGGTTCGACGCCGTGGCCGCGCGGTACTCCGCCATCGTCAACGGAGTCGATGCCCTCGCGGTCACCAAGCTGGACGTGCTGGAGGGGATGGACCCCATAAGGATATGCGTGGCGTACGAGATTGACGGGTGCAGGGTCGAAGCGTTCCCGGCGCAGGCCGAGCGGCTGGCCGCCGCCCAACCGGTTTACGAAGAGATGCCCGGCTGGCACGGAGCCACGGCCACCAACGAATCGATCGAGGCCCTTTGTCCCGAAGCTGCTGCCTATGTCGCCAGGCTCTGCGAACTGGTCGGGGCGGGGGCGAAGATCGTTTCCATCGGCAGCGAGCGCGGACAGACTCTCGAACGTTGACCGGGGTAGCCACGAACGGGGGTAAGCCTGACGTTGCCGCAAGCTTCTGACCTGCCGCAAAACCTGCCGCGACACATCGCCATCATCATGGACGGAAACGGGCGCTGGGCCCGGCGCCGGGGCAAGCCGCGCACCGCCGGCCATCGCGAAGGGGCCAAGCGCGTCCGCGATATCACGACCGAGTGCGCCCGGCTGGGCATCGGCCAGCTCACGCTCTACGCGTTCTCCCAGGAGAACTGGCGGCGCCCCCGGCCGGAAGTGAACGCCCTGATGCGGCTCTTGGTCCGCTACGTCCTGGCCGAGCGGCCGACGCTGATGAAGAACAACATCCGGTTCCGTGCGATCGGGCGGCTCGACGACCTGCCCGCCCAAGCGTTGCGAGAGGTCCGCAAAACGGAGGAACTCTCGGCAAGCAACACCGGGATGACGTTCTGCGTGGCGCTGAGCTACAGCGGCCGGGCGGAGATCGCCGACGCGGCCCGCGCCCTCGCCCGCAAAGTGAACGCCGGCGAACTCGAACCGGACGACATCACCGAACAGGCGTTCGCCGGCTCCCTTTACACGGCGGGCATGCCCGATCCGGACCTGCTCATCCGAACGGCGGGCGAGATGCGGGTTAGCAATTTTCTCCTCTGGCAGATTTCGTACGCCGAGCTCTACATCACGGAGGCGCTCTGGCCGGACTTCGGGCCCGAGCAACTGCAGTTGGCGCTCCGCGAGTACGCGCGCCGCGAACGCCGGTTCGGCGGCATCCGGCCGCCCGAGGGACGCGAGAGATGATGCGAACGCGAATCCTCGTCGGCACGTTGATCCTCATCGGGCTAGCCGCCCTCTTCTGGCTGGACCTGTACTGGAGCGGTTATTGTCTGTGTCTCGCCGGCATGGCCATGACGGGTGCGGCGCTCTACGAACTTTACGCGATGGCGCGGAAGGCCGGAATGAAGCCATTCCACTGGATCGGGGTCGGCTTCGGCGCCGCCCTCTTGCCTTACTACCTCTGGATCGAGGTCGTCGAACGCATGCTCGACACGCGGGCGGCGGTGGCGCTTGTCGCCGCGCCGCTCCTCGCCCTCATTCTCGTGCTGATGGCGCGGGCCGTGCGCCGGCCGGAGGGGCTGGTTCCACAACTCAGCAACATGGCCGTGACCGTCTTCGGCGTCCTCTATGTCGCTCTGCCCATGGCGCTCCTTGTCCGCACGCGCTTCCTCACCGGCCATGGATGGGACCTCGTGCTCCTGGTCATCGCGGTGGCCAAAGCGAGCGATGTGGGAGGATATTTCGTCGGGTCTGCGATCGGGCGTCACAAACTGGCGCCGCGCATCAGCCCGAAGAAGACCGTCGAGGGCGCGGCCGGGGGGCTTGCGTTGAGCGTCGCCGCGGCGCTCGTCCTGGGCTATGCACTGGACATTCGTCCCTTGATTGACCACGGGATTTGGGCTACCATTGCTTTCGGGCTGGTCCTGGGCGTGGCGTCGCAGGCCGGCGACCTGACCGAGTCGCTCATCAAGCGCTCAACCCAGACCAAGGACTCCGGCGCTCTCTTGCCCGCGTTCGGCGGGATGCTGGACCTGATCGATTCGTTCCTTGTGGCTGCCCCGGTGGCGTATTTCATGTTGTCCGCCCTCTCCCATGCGGCGGCGCAGGCGGGTTGACCAATGAAAGAAACCGTGCTGCTCAGAGACCGGCGGGAAACAGAACTGGTCCATGGCCTCAACGACGTGAACCTGAAGCTGCTCAAGAGGGTGTTCGACGTATCCATCACGTCGCGTGAGGGCGTGATCACAATCGACGGGGACGAGCCCGGCGTGGCGAAGACCGCGCGGGTCCTCGAAGAAATCAAGTCCCGGGCTGAATTGGGAGGCACCGTCGGACCGGCCGAGGTCGAGGACGTCATCGAGGCCGTCCGAAGCGGCGTGGACCTGAAGACCGTCGACCGGATCGAGGTGTTCCGCAAGGAAGCTCCCGTCGTCCCGCGGACCAGGGGCCAGGAACGGTACGTGGCGGCGATGCGCAGCGCGGACGTCGTGTTCAGCATCGGGCCGGCAGGCAGCGGCAAGACCTATCTCGCGGTCGCGATGGCTGCGAGCGCGCTCCGGGCAGGCCGCGTCCACCGCATCATCCTCGTCCGCCCGGCCGTCGAGGCCGGCGAGAAGCTCGGCTTCCTGCCCGGCGACATGCGCGAGAAGGTCGACCCCTACCTTCGGCCGCTTTATGACGCGCTGAACGACATGATCGAGTTCGACCGCCTCCAGCAATTCCTGGAACGCAGCATCATCGAAGTGGCGCCGCTCGCGTTCATGCGCGGGCGGACAATGAACCATTCGTTCATCATCCTCGACGAGGCGCAGAACGCCACGATCGGGCAGATGAAGATGTTCCTCACCAGGCTGGGCGCCAGCTCGAAGGCGGTCATCACGGGCGACGTTACACAGACCGATCTGCCGCCGGCCGAGCTTTCCGGCCTCAGCCACGCCTGGAACCTCCTTCGAGGCATCGCCGGAATTGAGTTCGTCGAGCTGACCGGGCGCGACATCGTCCGGCACAGGCTCGTGCAGGACATCGTCGACGCCTACCAGAAAGACCCGGGGGCGAAGCGGTAATGGTCAGAATGTCGAAGCAGCTCCGGCAGACCAGCCGTCGCGTTCGCGCGATGCGCATCCGCGAGGCCCAGGCCAGGGG
>CAYXNI010000273.1:0-2237 GCA_964466285.1 uncultured Planctomycetota bacterium
GTTTTCGCGTTGATGTTGCTTCCGGGCAGCAAGTTGGGGTCACAGGAGCGGGTTCCCGCGCGACCTTGGGCAGGATCGTTGACGCGCCCGCGGGCGGAGGCGTTTCCGCAAGCGGAGCGGAGTGTGTTGGCTTTGGGCCAGGATGGGTGTATACTACTTGTAGTGCATGCGAGTAGGCAGGAGGGGGCATGTCGGACTCTGAGAGGCCACAACTTGACCTGGTGGACCGGACGGTCTCGCGCCTGTCGTGGTACGACCGCGGGGTGATGCTGGCGACCGGGCTGGTCGGGTTGGCGGGTGTGGCGGTAGCCTACGTCACGCTGGGTGCGTACGCTGACCGGATCGCGGTCTGGGCCGGCTGGAGCGGCGGTCTGGGACACGGAATGCGGCTCGGCATCCTGGTAGCGCTGATCGGACTGCTCGCGGCGGGAGCATGGGGTTCTTCATTTTCTTCCTCCGCCGAACACATCCGCTGGCGATGGCCCGGCGGATCGAGCTTCGATTCCCGGAGCTCAAGCACGCACTTGTGACGTATCTCGAGATCCGGCGTCGCGGGGTGCGGACGGATACGGAGCGGGCCATCGGCAGGGCGGTGGGGAAGCGGGCGGCCAGGCAACTCGTGCGGGTGCAGCCGTCGGACGTGGCGAACGTTCCGATGCTGGCACGAGTGGCGGCTGCTGCGACTATCTGTTGTCTGGCGGCGTTCATTTCTGCGCTGCTGAGCTGGGACACGTTTTCGGTGTCGCTGGAACGGATTCTGTGGCCGTCGAGCCCGCTGCGGCCGGCGACGACCACGTCGATCGATCCGGACTTCACACCGGGCGATTCTGCGAAGGCGTTGCGCGGGTCGGACGTGGAGTTCAAGGCGAAGATTCGCGGTGCGCTGCCGGACGAGGCGTTCGTCGTCTACTCGTACGGGGACGAGGAGAAGAGACTTTCGGCCCCGCGGCCGCAGGGGGACGAAGCCTGGACGTGGAAGCTGAGCGGGGTGGAGAAGGACTTCACGTTCTATATCGCTGCGGGTGACGGCTCGTCGGAGCTGCGCAGCATCAGGGTCGTGGATGTGCCGGTCATCACGGACGTGAACGTGCGGTACGAGTTCCCGCCGTACACGAACTTGGAGCCGCAGACGGAGCCTGGCGGCGAGGTGAACGCGTGGGTTGGCACGCGGGTCACCGTTACGGCCAAGACAAACAAGCCGGTGGCGGAGGGCGGGGCCGACCCGGTTGCCCGGGGCGCCCGGCTGAACAGGGATCAGAAGGCGTTCTCCGCCTCGTTTGTCGTGGCTGGCAGCGGGTCATATCGATTGTGGTACCGGGATGAGGACGGGTTTACGAATCCGGAGCCGATCCGCTATGCGATCGCGGCGAAGCAGGACCGGGCTCCGTCGATCGAGTTCACGGAACCGGGCCGGAACGTGGAGCTGGCTCCAGATGACGTCTTGTCGCTCGTCATCAAGGCGGAGGACGATTTTGCGCTGACCTCGCTGAAGGTCATGTATGAGTTGCGCGGGCAGGTGAACACAATCGATCTGCCCCAGCAGGGCAGGAAGGCGATTGAGAGGCAGACTCTTTCGATGCGGGCACTCGGCGCGCAGCCGGGCGAGAGGATCCGCTACTATGCCAGTGCATCGGACAACATGCCCACCGGGCCGAACACCTCGAGGACCACGGACTACTTCGTGACGATGCTGAGCGCGGCACAGGGCGAGGAAGAACAGCTCGCCGTGCTCGACGCAGCGGAGATAGAGGGGATCAAGGCCGCGGCAGATGCGTTCGAGGACCTCAAGAACCACCTGAAGAATCCTGCGCCTGAACCGGAGCCGGCTGTTGCAAAAGAACGGCCGCCGAAGGACGATCTCGACAAGGCGCTGGACCGTCTCATGAAGGAGCCGGACGTGCTGGCCCGTGACGTTGAGAAGCTGGCGGAGGAGGCTCAGCGAGCGGAGCAGTTGGACAAGGAAGCCAGAGACCGGCTCGCAGAGGGCATGGAGCAACTGGCTAAGAACCTGGGTCAGGCCGCTGGCGAGCTTCAGAAGGAGTTGGCGGCGCCGCCGCCCGCCGGAGGGGCGCCGCCTGCTGGAGGAGCGCCGCCTGCCGGAGGAGCGCCGCCCGCCGGAGGAGCGCCGCCCGCCGGAGGAGCACCACCTGCCGGAGGAGCACCACCCGCCGGAGGAGCACCACCCGCCGGAGGAGCGCCGCCCGCCGGAGGAGCGCCGCCCGCCGGAGGAGCGCCGC
>CAYXNI010000273.1:2337-4227 GCA_964466285.1 uncultured Planctomycetota bacterium
CGCCGCCCGCCGGAGGAGCGCCGCCCGCCGGAGGAGCGCCGCCCGCCGGAGGAGCACCACCCGCCGGAGGAGCACCACCCGCCGGAGGAGCACCACCCGCTGGAGGAGCGCCGCCGGGCGGCGGTCTGGGGCAGGCAGGGCCGGCAGGCCAGCGGGTCGATGTCGAGGGGGACCTTGCGGCGCTTAAGGCACAAGCTGATCGCGCACTTGATCTGGCGAAGGCCTTGGGCGAGGTGTCCAGCCAGGTCCGGAAGGGAGAGGTCGATCCTCAACTGCTCGGCCGCCTGGGCCTGACAGTCGAGGCGATGCGCAAGGCGGGCGAGGCGTTCGACAAGAGCAGGACCGAAAGCCGCAAGATCGGCGAACTCTCGCGCGAGGAAGGCGGCGGTGACAAAGAGGGAGCGGGCGCCCGTCCCGGGGAACAGGTTCATGATGGTGGGAGTGCGCCTGCCGTGGCAGGTTCCGCACAGGTCCGTTCGGGCGATCTGCCCTCGGACGCGGGCCGCGAGCGGGATGTCAGTACTTACGACATCAGCCCCGAGTACCGCCGCATCGTCGAGCGATACCGTGCCGAAATCTCCGAAAAATGATTGTCCTTGAAGGCCCCACTGCACGGGCTCAGCACGGGCTGCATGTTCTTGCGGACATGGTGTTATTGTGCTAGATTGCCGTCATGGCACAAGGTTCGGACTCAGAAGAAAGCCGGATTCCGTTCGGCGAGCACCTGATCGAGCTGCGGACACGCCTCGTCGTGTGTGTTATTGCGTCGCTGATAGGCATGGTCGTGGCCTACGTCTTCTACGTTGATGTTTTCTATCCGATGATCCGCGCACCGCTCGACGCGATCCAGGGGCGGGAGACGGAAAACCCGTTCGTGCTCAGGACCCCGCTGCTGGACCTGCTGGCGCGCCGTGGGGGCGCCGAAGCCAGGCCGGGGCAGACAAAAGCAGACGCCGATCAACGGAAGGCAGAGGCCACCCGCCTGCACTATCAGTCGATGATAGTGCCGTTCATGATGCGGCTCAAGGTGTCGCTGGTCATCGGCATCATACTCGCGCTGCCGTTGATTCTTTACGAAATCTGGAAGTTCGTGTCGGCGGGGCTGTATCCGCGCGAGCGCAAGCTCGTCCTCATCTATGGGCCGGGTTCCCTGCTTCTGTTCCTGGCCGGCGTGGCCCTGGCTTATTTCGTCGCGCTGCCGCTGGCGGCCGCGTTCCTGGTGCAGCAGGGCGAGCTAGTCGGGCTGAAGCCGATCTTGACGCTCGACCAGTACGCCCCGTTTGTGATGTGGCTCCTGCTTGGGTTCGGCCTCGTATTCGAGATGCCGCTGGTCATCCTGTTCCTGACAAAGATCGGCCTGGTCACGCACAGGACGCTGGGGCGGTACCGGCGGCACGCGATTCTGGCGATCGTGATCGTTGCGGCGCTCGTGACACCGACGCCGGACCCGTTCACTCAGTTGGTGATGGCCGTACCGATGTACGGTCTCTATGAGCTGGGCATCCTGCTTTCGTGGAGGGTGGCCCGGAAGAAGGCGCGGGAATCGGCGGAGTAGCGAAGAGGTGCAAGGAACTCTAACGAAACGGTGGGGCGGACATTCCTGTCCGCCGTCGGGCAGGCAGGCATGCCTGCCCCACCAGGGTTATGTTAGAGGTCCTAAGTAAGGTACAAGCGGTTCCCGCTCGCCACGTTGGCAGGCGAAGCCGGCCGTCATCCGCGTTCATCCGCGGTGAATGCTGTCCTTCCCCCCTCACTCGAGAAGCCAGGCGACCTTGGGGGCAAGCTCGAACAGGGGCACGCGCAGTTGCTCCCCCTTCTTCATTAGCTTGACGCTGGCCTCGCCGGCGGCGATCTCGTCGGTCCCAAGGATCACCACTGCCTCGATGCCCC
>CAYXNI010000274.1:0-4224 GCA_964466285.1 uncultured Planctomycetota bacterium
ATGCGGCGGGTCACGGGGCGGTCTCTCCGCGGACGATGTCGATGATCTCGGTCAGGTTGGCGATGCGCATCTCGGCCGGGGCGTTGTCGCGCGGCTGCGGATAGTGCTGGACGATGTAGGTGGCGACGCCGGCGGCCTGGCCGGTCAGCCGGTCCATCTCGAAGTCGCCGACGTAGATCACGTCCTGCCTGCCGAGGCCCAGCCGCTCGATGGCGGCGGTGAGCGGGACAGGCGAGGGCTTCGGCGGCGCGTCCTCACGGGTAATGACGACGTCAAATCCGACCCCGTGCTTCCGGCAGAACGCGTCCACAGAGACCCGGCTGTTGCGGGTGACCACGCCGATCTTGATGCGCCGGTCGCGCAGGAACTGGAGGACTTGGGCGACGCCGGGGCTGAGTCGGCTGTGTCGTGCCGCTTCGGCCTCGTGGCGTTCAAGGATGCGGTAGCATCGCCGCCGCTCGTCTTCGGGCAATGTGTCGAGGTGTTCGAGAATGTGGATCGACCTGTCATGATGGCCGATGTCGGCGCGGATTGCGTCGAAGTCGAGGGCGGGAACGGTCAGTGTGCCGTCGAGGTCGAAGATGATGCCGCGGACGGGATGCGGATGCAGCCGGGTCATGCGGTGAACTGGCCTCGGCCGAGGATGTCGTGGAGCAGGATAATCCCGGCTGGCCGGCCCTTGACGTCGACGATGGCGAGGGAAGTGATGCCGCGGACTTCCATGAGCCTGAGCGCGTCCACGGCGGGCGCGTCGGCCTCCACGCACTTCGGGTTCGCAGTCATGAAGCGAGTGATCGGCTGCTTGAGCAGGTCGCCGCGTGACGCCTTGAGCATGATCCGCCGCAGGTCGCCGTCGGTCAGGATGCCGGCGAGTTTCCTGTGGCGGTCGGTCACGAAGGTGACGCCGAGGTTGTCGCGGCCGGACATCTCGCGGAGGGCATCGCGAACGGTGGCGGTGTCCTTGATGACGGGGATCTCCCTGCCCTTGCGCATCAGGTCGCAGACGCGGAGCCTGAGACGCTGGCCGAGGTGCCCGGCGGGGTGACGAGCGGCGTAGTCCTCCTTGGTGAACCGCTTGACCGAGGACAGCGTCATGGCGAGGGCGTCACCGAACGCGAGCATGGTGGTGGTGCTCGCGGTCGGGGCAAGGCCGAGCGGACAGGCCTCGCGGTCGGCTCCCACATCGAGCGCCATGTCCGATTTGCGCGCCAGGGCGGAGGACAGGTTGCCGGTGAGAGCAACGATCCGTGCGCCAAGCGGCCGCGCCGCGTGAACCACGTTGATCAGCTCGACCGATTCCCCGCTGTTCGACAGGCAGAGGAGCACGTCGCCCTTGTTGACGACGCCGAGGTCGCCGTGGAGCGCGTTCAACGGATCGAGAAAGACCGCTGGCGTCCCCGTGCTGGACAGCGTGGCGGCGATCTTCGCGCCGATGAGGCCGGACTTGCCCACGCCGCACACTACGACCTTGCCCTTGAGCTTCGACAGCATGCGTACCAGCTTCGCGAAGCCGCTGTTCAGGCGGGCGCTCAGGACGCGGATCGACTCCGCCTCGGTCCGGAGCACCAGCTTCGCGTTTCGGAGGAGCGCCTGGGCGCTGTTCAATTTCCCCATATGCGTTCTCCTGCAGGCCGGTAGTAGCGTATACTTTTCGCCGGCCCGATTCAAGCCTTTGCGGCGGCGGGCCGGCGATCCTACAGCCAGCGCTGGAACCAGTGCAGCGTGTCGGCGAGCATCTGGGCAGAAAACCGCGGCTCGCCAGAGTAGATCTGCCACGAGAAATCGTCGCCGTGCTCGGCGTTCTCGTAGACCGTGCGGATTCTGTCAAACGTCCCGTGAGAGTGCGCGGGGAACACCGGGTCGTTGTCCAGTCCCAGCAGAAACAGAGCCCGGGGGACCGACAGGCAAGCCACGTCGGGGAGATCCAGGAACCTGTAGAGGCCGGGAATGGCGAAGTGACACCAGCCGTTGCCAGGCACGCCGGCTTCGGCGAGACCGGCGTACGACGTAATCCACCCTGCGGCGCACGTGGCCCGGACGAGGTCGCACAGACCGGACACGTACAAGGCCATCAACCCGCCCGAGAACGCGCCGAAACATCCGATCCGTCGGCCGTCGATCCCCTCGATGGTGGTGAGGAGTTCGACGGCTCGAATGGCGTCCCAGATGGCGAGGCCCATCAGACTCGCCCCGGCCTGTGTCACGCTCAACGCGACGACAGGCTCCTTCGCGGCGGCGACGCGCTCGAACTCGGCGTGGCCCGAGGCATCGTTCAGGTCGAGCCTGTCGACCTCGGGCAGACCGGACAGACGGCGGTCCCCGAAGTAGAAATGATCGATCGCGAGCACGGCGAAACCGGCGTGAGCCAACTCGGCGGCGACGGAGAGACCGGAGTAGTATCTCTGCTTGTGTGCGGCCAGCGCCGGATGCTGGTCGTGGCCGCCGGGCACGAGTTTCTCCTTCCCCCACGCGAACAACCCTCCGTGGTCGTGAAAACACACGATCCCCGGGAGTTTGCCCCGGGCCTGCGGCGGAAGCAGCAGGTGGGCGGGTACGCGCGTATGAGGCGACGAATTAAACCACAGTTTCCGGCAAAGGCACGCGCCGAGGTTCGTTTCTTCGACAATCTCTTCGGCAAAGGAGACCCGCGGAGGTGCGTAGTGCACCAGCTCGAATATCTTCTTCCGGGCGTAACCGCGCCAGAGCTCCTGGTCGGGATAGCGGCCCGACAGGTAAGACAACGGCCGGGCGGCCTTGCCCGCCAGGGACTTGATCAACTCATGATGATGCCCGAGTCCTGACATCCGAAGTACGCTCCGGGAAGAATGGCTGGGCAGAAGGCGGAACTCGGACTATCGCGGAATTCTAGTTGCGCCGCGCGCCGTTGTCAAGCCTTGCGTCGCTCACGTATTTCGCGCCGCTCATGCGGCAGTATACGAACGCGGCAAGCCCGACGGCAAAGACGGGGATGCTCGTCACCTGCCCCAGCGTCAGGCTCCCGAGAACGGGGCTGGTGTCGTTGCGGAAGCCTTCAATGGTGAACCGCACGACCGAGTACAGACACCCCATCAGGGCGAAAACCTCCCCCGGCCGCCGCCGCCAGCGCCACCAGAGCAGCAGAATCCCGCACAGCGCCAGCGCCGAACCCGACTCGTACAACTGCGTCGGGTGAACCGGAAGCGATCTCGTGGCGATGTTCGGATCGAGCCGGTCCGGCCGTTGCTTCAGATGCTGGAGATAGGCCGGACTGCCCGTGATCTGCTCGTGCTTGATGGCTCCGTCCGGCAGATGAGTCCGCCGAACCCAGAGGAGGTCCATCGATCGCCACGCCTCGGGATCCTCCTTGATGCGTTGCTCAAGCCTCTTGTGGGACACGACCTCACTTGCCAGCCCGTCCGGTCCGGTGGAAGTTTCGACGGCCTTCCACCGGCCGTCCGCCGTCACTATCTCCGAGAGGCTCCGGCCCTGGCGGATGGCCGACACGAACTGGGGATATCGGACGGCGAGAGGATACTTCTCGTCGCACACCGCGCCCCAGCAGCAGCCGTTCAGAAAGCAGCCGATCCGCCCGAACGCCAGCCCCAGCATCACCGCCGCCGCCGCCGCGTCGGCCAGTCTCCACAGCGGCAGCTTCTTTGCGCGGATGTAGATGATCAGCCCCGCCGTCGCCGCGATCAGCCCGCCGTAGAAGACCAGCCCGCCCCGCCAGATGGCAATCAGGTCGATCAGGCCGCTGATGTGGCCGGGGTCCTGGATCACGTAAAGCGCGCGCGCACCGGCGATGCCCAGAAGGGCGCCGATCAGCAGCAGGTCGATCATCCGCTCCGGGTCGACGCCCTCGCGCCTCGCCGTCCAGCGCGACAGAAAGTACGCGCTGTAAAACGCGATAACGAGCATCAGCCCGTAGGAATGAATCGGCCAGCCGGGGATCAGTTCAGGATGCATAGTCGGATTCTAGCACACGCCAACGCCGCGGGCAAGGCATTCGCCATCCGCATTCACTATCCGCCAGCCACCTTCCGCGAGGGGGAAACCTGCCATCCGGCGCAGGTGCGAGCTTGCTTCGCGACGCGGTCGAGGCGTCACCCGACCGGCGAGGAACCGGAGGAGCCGTCATCACCCAGTTCGGCGGCGGGGCGAACTGCGGCCCCGATCACCGGCACAGGCCCGCCGTTCTGAACCAGCACCTGCTCTGGCACGAACACTATGGCACGGACCGATCTT
>CAYXNI010000275.1:0-4221 GCA_964466285.1 uncultured Planctomycetota bacterium
AGTCCACGGATTTGAGGTCCAGGCCCCATATGCCTTTCGCCGCGTCTTCGGCGATCCATTTCTTCCCCACCGGCTCGGAGCCCTTGACGATCACCTGTCCTCCGGCCACGGCGTGGTAGCCGATCATTCGTGAAGGCGACAAGCCGCCGAGCGCCGGTCGGATGCATTCGCGGTATATTCCGGGGTGGACGAGGACGCGCTCACGGGGACGAAGAATGTCCGCCGCGCGACCGATGGTTTTGAAAGGGAGGGCTTCGGTGCCGGGGTTTTCGTCGGACGCCCTGGGCGACCGGCCGTCGACGTGGCAGGTCTTTGTGAAATCGGTCTCGTTCCGCCAGAACTTGAACTCCTGGCCGCCGGGTTTGGAGACGGGCGGATCGAGGCTGAAGAGTTCCACGGGCAGCTTTTCCTGCATGCAACCACTTCCCTTTTCGGGCCCGGGGGCTGGTGACCGTCGCCTTAGGTCTATTACCAGGGGTTGGAGGCGGACATCTTACATACGTCAAGTTGACGTGCCGCGGAGTCCCTTCCTCCCGGAAAAAGGGGTAGAAGACGCGGCCGTTTGTCCTATTCTGCTCCTGCTTAGGGCGGCTTCGGCTCGGGAGCGGTGGACTTCTCAGGCTCTACTTCTTCGGCGCACCGGGCTTCGGTGCAGCGCCAAAGAGTTCAAGCTGGCCCAACGCAAATCCCGGCGGACGGTTGAAATCCTTATACGTCATGGAATTGGCGTTGAAGCACGAGTAGGTGACGAAGCGAAACCACTTGTATGCCTTGGCCTGAACCGGGAAGTCCGCTTTCTCTATCTTCTGTGCGCCAAGCTTGGTCGTGATCTTCTTCACGTCCTGCGGAGTGCATACCTTGGCCATGTCGGCGGATGTGAAGGACGTGAAAAGGAACGTCCCCTTGCGGGCCTCCTCTTTGAACACGGTTCCGCTCCGATCCGCAGCATTGCACTTGTAGATGTCCGTCCAGTCGTTGTCCTTGCCGGTCATGGACCCCTGGATGGCCCACTGCTTGGGATCGCGGCCCGGCATGTCCGGCGAAACGGTGATCGTGAAGTGCGTCAGTGCGACAGGGTCTTTGAGTTCGACCGCGCAGTAGTACGGCGCCGCCTCCGTCGGTCCGCCGTTGCCGCCATCAAGAAATCCGAGATACCACTTCCTGCCGTCAGGGTTGTTCAGGAAAATCGCGCACGGAGGGCTGTTCTGCCAGTCCTGGTAGGCATGCCGCTGGTGCGCGGGCTTGCCCGGAGGCGAGTTGGGAGATGACTTCATCGTGACCCAGTTGCCGTTCTTCGGCCTGTGCGCTTCCTCAGAACCGTCGGCGTCGTAACTGCCCCTGTCTATAACGTCATCCTCGGGATCCGTCAGGTCGCCGCCCAGCAGGGCGGCGTTCCCGGCGCCGAGTTTCACCGCCGCACTGGCCGCCTGGAAACCGCACATCACAACCCACACCGCACAAGACACGACCGACACCGCCACGATCTTCCTCATTCTGTCCTCCTTTCAGTTACAGTTCGCTTCGGCAACCAACGCCGCGAACGGGCACCACTCAACAGGCGCCAATTATCGTTTACATGGACACCCGAGACAACCTCCATTGTACAAGAACACCGTCGAGAACTACGCATTTCTTCGGCCCATCACCAGGGGTTGGAGGGGCACATCTTCCATGCCTCCAGTTTACGCACCGTGGCACTACCGCCGCGACTGAAGAGCGCTACGCCCATGCTGTCGCTTCGGGTGGGATAGATTCTCTGCGTGACGCATTGGCGGCTGTTTGCAAAGACCTCGAGCATCGAACGGTCGAGGAATATCCGCAATTTCAGCGGCTCGCCCTTCGCCAACTCAAAAGGAGCTTCCTGGATGCGAACATCTTGTCTTCCGTCTCTTAGAGGAGAATCATCGAAGAACGCGATATGGGGGAGAGGCCACGGATGCACAACGTCGTTGCTAAGCGTCGAGCGTGTCGTATCCACTTTCAAGGTCTTTGCCGCTGGGTCATACACGATCAAGGTCTGTTCTTCGCCGTTGGGTGAACACCGCACCTTCACGCCGAACTCTTTGGCGCCGGCAAGGTCAACCTCGATCGACAATTCCAGGCAATCTCCGGACACATCGCTCAGTACCAATTCCGAATCGGCGGCAATCTTCACCTTCTCATGTCGGCGATGATCGTACCGAAGTACGTTCAGCTCCTCGACGGGGTCGATTTGCAGGCTGCCGTCTTTTGCCAGAGCCAGCACGCGGGGCACGCTGTACACTTCGGACCAGCCGCTGAGTAACGCCGCCTTCCGGGTCCGCTGGTCGGCCACCCAAGCCCAGAAGATGCGCCGGCCTCTTCCGTCCACCAGGGTCTCCTGGGCAAAACAGGACCCGCCCGGCCAGTTCATCCGGCCGTGGCGCTCCGGGTAGAACTTCTCCTTCTCGTAGCGGCCGATGTAGTACTGGGTTCCCCGGCAGTGGCTGATGAACATCAGCACGTGCTTGTTGCCCAGGGGGAAGAAATCGGGACAGGAACAGTCCTCCTCGGCACCTGTCCAGCGCCGGTCTGACTTGTAGAAGGGATGCAGGTACTCCCAGTGAACCAGATCGCGGGACCGGAAGAGATAGGCGACGTCGCCGTCAGTCTTCGGCAACGCACCCGGAAGGTTGCCGCTCAGGGAATAGTGGAAGTCCCCGTCCACCCAGCCGCATGTGTCCCACACATGGTACTTCAGGTAGTTGGGATCCCCCTCCTTGGGAATGGGAATGACCGGGTTCACCGGGTGTTTCGTCCAATGGATAAGTCCGTCATCGGTGCTCATGGCAATGCAGGTGCCGGCGCCAACCCCGTGATACATGATGGTAGGAACGCCATCCCTATTCACGAACGATCCGCCGGCGTACACGTGTTTTTCCGGATCCCCGGGAGAGATCCCCACTGCCTTCGGGTGGAAGGTCCAATGCACGAGATCAGCGCTGGACGCATGGCCATAGACGCAGCCTTCCACCGGCAGGTAGCAGTAGAACATGTGGTATCTTCCTTTCCAGAAGATGCACGCCTGCGGATCGAATGCCGTGGATGTTTCTTCTGGCGCAATAAGGTGATACCTGGGCCGATGGGGATCCTGCTGGTATTTCTCCCGAAGTTCTCTTGCGCTCGTGACCAGCTTGCCGACGTGTTCGATCTCCTTCGCCGTCTTGTCCGCATCGGTCTGATTATCATTCATGGCCCTGATTCCTTTCCATTCCGTTTGCCCTTAGCCCACTTGAAGGTTGCCGCCAGAGCCCTACCAAAGCGTATACCCGCCATCGACAACGAATACGGCCCCTGTGACGAAGGACGAGGCGTCGCTTGCCAAAAGCAGTGCGACCGGCGCGATCTCTTCCGGCTTCGCGTATCGCCGCATCGGCACTTCATCCCGCCAGTAGTGACTATAATTCTCATATTCGGCACCGGCGATTTCTGTCTTCACGTAGCCCGGAGCGATGGCGTTCACCCTGACTCCATAAGGGGCCCATTCAGCCGCCAGCGACTTGGTCAAGTGATGAACCGCAGCCTTGGAGACACCATAGGGAGAGTGCCACTGCGGGCGATTGACGATGAAACCAGAAATCGAGCCAATGTTAACGATTGAGCCGGCACCGCGTTTTACCATCCGCCGGCCCACGATCTGGCAGGCCCGCCACACGCCGGCGAGATTGGTCTCGAACAGTCGATCCCAATCTTTGTCGTCGAGCGCGAGGGCATCGGCATGAAAGCCGATGCCCGCATTGTTGACCAGCACATCGATGGGTCCAAGCTCGTGCGACACCCGCTCAACCATCAGTTCAATATCGTCACGGCTCGACACATCGGTCCGCACATGAATTGCAGCGGACCCGACCGCACGTAACTCATCGAGCGCAAGCGCGCTCTGCTTCTCGTCGCGTGCCGCGATCGCCACCGATGCGCCCGCCTCTGCAAAGCCGATCGCGATGGCTCGACCAATGCCTCGATTTCCGCCAGTGACCACGGCGACTTTGCCGCGCAGCGAGAACTTGTCAAGAATCGACATCGGGCCCCCTTCCTCACCTAGGCTGTTATAGCTCTCAACGCTTCAATATTCTTCGACCGTCGGGCTAAGCTGGCGCCGCCATTCTCGGCGGTTTGAACTCAATGTCGTCGCCCGGAACACCGACGCTGATCTACGGCGGTGAACATGCATCTGTACTTATTCATCCCGTCTAAGTGCTTTTC
>CAYXNI010000276.1:0-4211 GCA_964466285.1 uncultured Planctomycetota bacterium
AGTTTTTCCTGATTGTCCTGGCCGGGTGCGCCTTCGAACGCCGCCTTGATCTCGCGCTCAACCGCTTCCTTGTCCCGGTCCAGCTCCTTCACCAAGTCTTTGCCGTTGCTGATTGTCATGGTAATAACACTTCCAGTTCTAGCGGCTGTTCCGAAATGTGCATCGGCCTGCGGCAGGAGCGCCCCGCCCGTGCCGGAATTGAGGGCCTCTAACATAACCCTGGTGCGGCAGGCATCCACCTTCGCGGAGCGCCGTAGTCGCTGCCGCCTCCGCCAGAGCAGCCTTGGCTGCGGCGACTGGATCGGCGGAGGTGCTTCCTGCCTGCCCGGCGGCGGACAGCAATGTCCGCCCCACCCTTTTGTTAGAGTTCCTGAGATTTGCACACGGCGACAGAGACCGTGCCGCACTTTCTAAACAGCCTGTCAGACCTTCCTGATGTTCCTGGTTGCCGGTTCCTCCACAGCGGAGAAAACACCCCGAAGAAAATCCAGGGATCGCCCCACGGCAGCAGGCTGCGGACGGCGGGCCACGCGCACCGCGCACCACAACCGATCATCATATCCAGACATGGCCTCCTGTCAAGGACTTTCGCCACCAAAGACGTCCCAACGCGGCAGAGCCGCAACCAAATGAGAGGAATCTGCACCACGCGGCCGGGGGCCGTACACGAAGAGAATCTCTGACGGGATTTACAGGATGGACTGAATTCCTTTGGTCATTCATCCCGGTTATCCTGTCCATCCTGTCCAAACTCTTCAGGACAAGAAAGTTCTGCCGGCTTGTAGCACGAAGAACTCCATGTTTAAACCAGGCAACCGCCTCACGCTCACCAGCCGCTTGTGGCTGCTCGCATCCTGCCGACAGGCCACAACGCAATTCCCTCACCCCCACGAACCGCACCCGCGCCCGTCGACGCCACCGGATCGCCTCGACGGCCATCAAACACATACCGTGGAACAATTCCCGGCCCTGCGTCACATGTCCTTATGTCGCCACCTCTTTCGTCAAATTGGCTTTGTTTCGCAAAAAAACTTTCTTCGCCGCTTCCACCGGCTCCCTGCCTGCCCCCACCCCACGGCCACCCCCCCCGACCGGTCACCTGTCGCCGACCACCTGCCACCGTCCACCCCCTGCTCTACATGCCGAAAGGCGGTCGCCGCCGACCGCCTTCCATGTTCCCTGATCACTGATCACTGGTCACTGATGACGGATCACCGTCTACCCATCAACCCCGCTCACTGGCCCGGGCCGCACTCGGAGAGCTTGAAGTCTCACAAACGAACACTGCGGCCCCGGTCAGGTGCAGCGCCTGGTCAGGCCCGTCTCCGTTTCCCTCACGCCTTGGTCATTTGGCGGGCGGAATCAGCGATTCGAGGAGCGGTCTCCGCCACTCTTTCTTCACCCGGTCGTACACCCCAAAACCGGCGCCAAACTCCCAGTACGCCCAACTGAACCCACGGGCTTCCGCCTCGCGGGCTACCGCTGTAGTCCATTTGACCCGGCTGGCGAAAGGTGCTTTTTCATACGCCCCGAACTCACCCAAGAAGATCGGCCGCTTGTTCGCCTTCGACCAATCCGCCGCTTGGTCCAGACCTTTCCGCAACTGCGCAATCTCCGCTTCCGACCCCGACCACTCCCGGTCCCGGATTCCCTTCACGTTCTCCCCGGCCCATTCCGCCCCCTGGTGCGTAAACTCGAAGGGATCGTAGTAGTGTACGGTTACGATCAGGTTCTCATCCGCCGGCAGCGTCAACTTGGGTAACGCCCAGATGCCGTTCCAGAACGCCGGCCCGATGATCACCGGCCGCCTCGGGTTGCTCCGCCGCACCGCCGCCAGTGCCTTGGGGAATACCGCGTTCCACTTCTTGTCGTCCAGCTTTCCGTGCGGTTCGTTGTCCAGTTCAAAATACACAGACGCCGGCCGGGCCTTGTACCGTTCGGCAATCTGCGTCCACAACCCCACGAATCGCTCGCCCTGCCCGTCGGGGTCTCCGTCCAACTTGTCGTAGTGGTGGACATTCAGCACCACGTTCAGCTTCGCCTTCTCTGCTTGGTCGAGCACGTGATCGACACGGCGGAAGAACCCGGCGTCAATCGTGTAAGGCGCCTTCGCCGCGGCGTGGGCAGACCACTTCACCGGCAATCGAACCGAGTCGAATCCCGCTTTCTTGATCAACTCGAAATAGTCATCCTCCAACGTCAGGCCCCAGTCACCTTCCTTGGGAGCTTCCAGAGCATTGCCCAGGTTCACGCCACGGCCGAGGGCCTTGTTTGCTGCAAAAATGTCCGCCGCTTCTGCCGCCGCACTCGTGACTGCAAGCAGACACAGGACCGCCGGGCAAAATAGCCGGGTTTTCACGACATACTCCTCACGGTCAAGAGAACGATCTGAGTTACTGCCACTCCCGCCGACACGCCTCCGGCAACCTATCACTTGCCTATATATAACCCCGCTCTTCCGCCCCTGTCAAGCAATCAGCGATTTTTCCGTCACCCCGCAACGTTAGGGCGCCAGGCCCCGGCAGAACCTCTGGCCTCTATTGCACTTGCTGTCGTCCGGCGAAGCCTCTGGAGTGCTGACTTCGGCGAGCTCCGTTCGAGAGCCTCACGGCCCGAGCTTGTCGAGGGCAGTCGAGCCGCGGCCTGACCCAGCCTTCTCACCGCGTTCCGCCCCTCCTATCCGTCCCATCCGGCCCTTGCGTTCCCATGCAATTCAGGCACCGGTACACCATCTGCGTTCATCTGCGTCATCTGCGGAAAACCTTCTGCTTTCAAGGTGACAGGCACCTTGAAAGTCCTTCGGGACGGACACGGTGCGAATGGGTGTCTGCAACGCACGCCGCGACAACGGAAGAAGAAAAGGCAAAGACGTCGAGGAAGGAAAAACCATGAAAACGCCCCGTGGCGAAGGGCCTGGACATACGGTTATGGATGTCCCCGGAACAGGAAAGTGTAGTTGTCGTCGATGCACCAATGTAGCTGTCGCCGGCCAGATTGGTCAAACTACCCGAGAAGTTCTACGGAATTAGGGTTGATGTTGGGGTTGGGTTGGTGTTGCTCATTTAGCAACAAGCGCAATATTATCAAATGCCACACTCCCCCCATAGCTTAAGATCCACAATTTTAACCCGCCTGATGGCTTCGTAGTACGGGTAATGTTGAATGCAGGCGTTGTCGCATAGTCAACGTATAATTTGAGGCTTGAGCCTGATGCCTCAACTCTAAAATGATGATATTTTCCTACACCAACTCCCCCACCAACTTGCCCACAAAAGGACAACGGACCGCCACACACACCTAGCCGATAGCCTCCGACATCAAACCCATAATACGGTGGAGCACTTACATTTCCCGCCGATACCTGCTTCATGTCTAAATCTAAAGTAAAGTCATTTGGCACAGTTACATTGTCCTTGGTCAATTCCGTCTGCTCATTTTGATTGTTACCACCTATGGCTGCCTTACAACACCCCCCTTCACTAGTCCATGATGAGTGTGCAGTATTTGCAGCTGTCCATCCTTGAAGGGCCGTATTATTGAAACGTTCACTAATTAGCGTTGATCCACCTAGCGGTGGCATTGGTGGCGGTGGTGGTCCTTTAGAAAATCGCAGCATAGTGGAGAATCTATCATAACTGGCGTCATACTTAGCCTTAAAGGCTTTCCAATCCGAAGATGCATACGGAAATGCTATCAGATTCCATGCGTGTTCAGCGTATGCCGGTCCTACTGTTAAGAAAGGATCCACATAATACGCGGTGGGCCAATCCCAGGAACTCAACATGCTGCCCTGAACATAGGTGCCAGCCGCAGGGGTATTAATATAATCCGGAGTTCCAACTTCGCCTGAAAAATAATGGTGGTTGAAAGTTTCAAATATTGTTTGTTGTGAATAACTAACCGTACCGCTCAACATATACAGTGGTCTCCAAGTGATATTTACGCAATTCCAACCATTATCTACGTATGGTCTCATGCCAGGATCATATTTATTTGAGTACGGAACCTGAACAATATCACCCTTGTATTGGTTCAATGTAGTGTCAGTTGGGTTCATACCGCCAAAAAACCATGATTTTGTCGCAGAGCAGGCATTCTTTACATATCCGACTTGTAAGAGCGCTTCTGCCGCACTCATTCCGCCTTCACCGTTAACAGGTCCTAGATGGAAACCTTTGACTTTCCCATCATCATACCCCTGCTTATATATA
>CAYXNI010000277.1:0-4205 GCA_964466285.1 uncultured Planctomycetota bacterium
GTGGTCCGCGAGGCGCTGGCGGTCGACAAGATTTGCCGGATGATGGGACTGCGATGAGGCTGGAGTATCAAATCCTGGCGGCGGTGGTGCTCGACCTTCTGGTGGGCGATCCGCAATGGCTGCCGCATCCGGTGCGGTTAATCGGGCGGTTTGCGATGGGTCTGGAGGCGCCGGCCCGGCGGCTGCCGGGCTGTGCGCGTGGGGCGGGGATCGCGACGGTGATCGTTGTCGTGGGCGTGACCGGTGTGGCGTCGATCGTGCTGGTCTGGGCGGCGGGGCTGGTTCACCCGGCGGCGGCGGACGTGGTTTCGGTCCTGCTCATCTACTTCGCGGTCGCGGCGCGTGACCTTGCCCATCACGGCATGGCGGTGTTCCGTGCGCTGAGGGCAGGGGACCTGCCCGAGGCGCGGCGGCGGGCGGGCCGGATCGTCGGGCGGGACACGGACCGGCTCGATGAGCCGGAGATCGTGCGGGCGGCGGTCGAGAGCGTGGCGGAGAGCACGGTCGACGGCGTGACTGCGCCGCTCTTCTTCGCGGTCCTGTTCGGGCCGGCCGGTGCGATGGCGTACCGTGCGATCAACACGCTGGACTCGACGTTCGGGTACAAGGACGAGCGGTACTTGAAGTTCGGTTGGGCGTCGGCGCGGCTGGACGACGCGGCGAACTTTGTGCCCGCGCGGCTGACGGCACCGCTGGTGAGCGTGGCGGCGGCGGTGATGGGGCAGAGGCCGGGCCTGTCGCTGCGAATCATGCGGCGGGACGGACGGAAGCATGCGAGCCCGAACGCGGGCCTGGCCGAGGCGGCGATGGCCGGGGCGATGGGAGTGCAGTTGGGCGGGCTGAACTACTACGGCGGGGAGCCGGCGCCTAAGCCGACAATCGGCGACCCGGTTGTGCGGCTTGCGCGCCGGCACATCCTGACGGCGAACGCGCTGATGTTCGTGACCGCGGGGCTGTTCGTGTTGATGTGCCTGGCCGCGCGGATTGGCGTGCTGCACGTGTGGCAGAGCTGGAGGGCCGGAACGTGACGCGGGACTCGAACAGTTGCGGCAGGCTGGTGATCGCGGGCGCGTCGAGCGGCGTCGGGAAGACGTCGCTTGCGGTGGGCCTGATCCGGGCGCTGATGCGGCGGGGCCTGCGGGTCCAGCCGTTCAAGGTGGGCCCGGACTTCCTCGATCCGACGTACCTGTCGCGGGCCGCGGGCCGTACGTGCTACAACGTGGACGGTTGGATGATGGGAAGAGGGTACGTCGAGGAGCTTCTGACGCGGGTCGCGGCGGACGCTGACATCGCGGTGATCGAGGGGGTGATGGGGCTGTTCGACGGGGCGGAGTGGAATTCGCTCGCGGGCAGCACGGCCGAGATGTCGGTCTGGCTGGAGGCCCCGGTGCTGCTGGTGATGGACGCACACGGTGCGGCGCGGAGCCTGGCGGCCGCAGTGAAGGGGTTCGCGGAGTTCGAGCCGGCCGTCCGCATCGCGGGGATCATCGCGAACCGGTGCGGGTCTGGGGCCCACGCCGCGGGGCTGGCCGAATCGCTGAGCGCGGCGGGGCTGCCGCCGCTTGCGGGCGGGGTGCCGAAGGACGCGCTGCCGGAGCTTCGGAGCCGGCACCTGGGCCTGCGGACTGCGGACAAGGAGGCGGTGCCCGCGGGTGTGTTTGAGCAACTCGCGGACGCGTGCGAGAAGCATCTGGACATGGATGCGATCCTGGCGCTGGCGCGCAAGGCGGGGCCGCTCGCGGACGCGCCGGTGAAGACTGCTGCCCCAGCGGGGCAGCGGGTGCGAATCGGGATCGCGCGGGACGGGGCGTTTCATTTTTATTATCCCGACAATCTGGAGTCGCTCGAGCGGCACGGGGCGGAGCTGGTGCCGTTCTCCCCGGCCGCGGACGCGGCGCTGCCCGAGGGACTGGGCGGGCTGTACATCGGCGGCGGGTACCCGGAGGAGTACGCGGCGGAGCTGTCGGCCAACCGGGCGATGCGGGCGGCGGTGCGGTCGTTCGCGGACTCGGGGCGGCCGGTCTACGCGGAGTGCGGCGGGCTGATGTACCTGTGTGACGAGCTGGTGACGACCGACGGCGCGCGGCATCCGATGGCGGGCGTGCTGCCGGTCTCGAGCCGCATGCTGCCGAAGCTGAGGTCGCTCGGTTATGCGGAGGTCACGCTGAACGAGAGGGCGGTGTGGGGCGGGCGCGGGGCGTCGTGCCGCGGGCACGAGTTTCACTACTCGGAGCTGACGGGTGGATTGCCCGATGGCTCGGGCTGGCGGCCGGCGTACTCGGTCCGGGGAGCGCACCGCGGGCCGGAGCGGGCGGAAGGGTTTCAGAAGGGACAGGTGTTGGCAAGTTACGTTCATCTTCACTTCGCATCGCGGCCCGGCGTGGCGGAGCACTTCGTCGGGCGATGCCGGGAGCCGGTATGAGGTACGCAGGCCGATGGGGTATGTTGCTGGCGTTGGCGCTGCTGGCGGGGATGGCGGCCCTTGCGCTTCTGCACAAGGGCTACACGCCGGACGGGAACGTGGCGGCGGGCAAGCAGCGGATCGTCTCGCTGGCGCCGAGCATCACGGAGACGTTGTTCGCGCTCGGGCTCGGCGACCGGGTTGTGGGGGTGACGGAGTACTGCACGTATCCGCCGGAAGCGACGAAGATCGAGCGTGTGGGCGGGTTCAGCACGCCGAACCTGGAGAAGCTGCTGGCGCTGTCACCGACGCTGGTGATCGGGAACGAGGGCGCTCCGGCGAACGTGGTGGGGCTGGTCAAGCAGTCGGGGGCAAGCGTGCTGGAGCTGAGGAAGGTGGGCAGCTTCGAGGACATATTTGACGGGTTTATGAAGATCGGGCGGGCGGCTGGGGCGGAGGAGCAGGCGCGGAAGGTTGTGGCTGCTATGCGGCAGGAGCTGGACGCGGCGGCCGCACCGTACAAGGATCTGCCGGCCGAGAAGCGGCCGCGTGTGTTCGTGGAGATCTGGCACGATCCGATCACGACCGCGGGAGCGGGGTCGTTCGTCGACGAGCTTATCACGCGGGCGGGCGGGGTGAATGTGGCGCACGAACTCACGCAGGCACATCCGAACGTTAGCCCGGAGAAGGTGATCGAGTGGGACCCGGACGTGATCATCGTGGCGTACATGGCGAAGCAGGGCGGGGCCAGGGCGATGGCCGGGCGGATCGGGTGGGGCGGGATTTCGGCGGTGAAGGCGGGGCGGGTCATTGATGATATCTCGACGGATTACCTGCTGCGGCCGGGCCCGCGCCTGGTCGAGGGCGTGAAAATCCTGGCCCAGCGGCTGCATTCCGCGGAGGCGGGAAAGAAGGCGAATGAGTAGGATGAAAGGACACCTTTTCTACTCGGTCCTGTTGGGTACGCTGGTTGGGACGTGCATCCTGGCGATGTTCGTGGGGGCGGTGGATGTGCCCGTGGGCCGGATGCTGGAGTCGGGCGAGATCCGGCTGCGGCTGGCGCGCGTGCTGCTGGCGGTGGTGGCGGGAGCGGGGCTCTCGGTGTCCGGGGTGATTTTCCAGGCGCTGCTTCGGAACCCGCTGGCTGAGCCGTACGTGCTGGGGGTCTCGTCGGGCGCGGGACTGGGTGCGGTGCTGGCGATCGTGCTGCACGTGGTTGCGCTGGGTACGTGGACGCTGCCGGGCATGGCGTTCGCGGGGGCGCTGGGCACGATCCTGCTGGTGTACGCGCTGGCGCGGGGGGCGGGCGGCGCGGTGCCGGTTCACACGCTGCTGCTGTCGGGCGTGATCGTGAGCACGGTGCTGGGCAGCGTCCTGATGTTCCTGGTGTCGAACTCGTCGTCGGAGGAGATTCACAACGTGGTGTGGTGGCTGCTGGGCAACCTGCAGATATTCGATTGGCCGCTGCTTCGGCTGGTGTCGGGGGTGGTGGTGGCCGGGCTGGTAGTGACGGTGCTGTTCGCCCGGGACCTGAACGTGATGACGCTGGGCGAGCAGCCGGCCGCGCACCTGGGCCTGCACGTGGAGCGGACGAAGAAGGTGTTTTTCCTGCTGGCATCGTTGATGACGGGTGCGACGGTGGCGGCGTGCGGGCTGATCGGGTTCGTGGGGCTGATCGTGCCACACTCGGTGCGGCTGGCGGTCGGGCCGGACCACCGGCGGCTGGTGCCGGCGTGTGCGTTGATCGGGGCGACGTTCCTGGTCGTGGCGGACGCGTTCGCGCGGACGGTGTTCGCGCCGGTCG
>CAYXNI010000278.1:0-4199 GCA_964466285.1 uncultured Planctomycetota bacterium
CCGCGGCGAAGCCGACGTTGGTCTTGAAGGGGAACGTGATCATGTTTGACCGGTCGACGGGGGATGTGAGGCTGGACGGGCAGGTCCACGTTGTCCGCACGGAGGGGGAGGATGTGCTGACGGTGGACTGTGATCACATGACGGCGAAGATGAAGGACGAGAAGATGGAGAGTGTGTTGGCGACGGGGAACGTGAAGTTGAAGACGAAGGCGTATGATGCGACGGCGGTGAAGGCGACGTTTGACTTCAACAAGAACATCACTGTGCTGTACGGGGAGGATGGCAAGCCGGCGACGGTTAAGGCACAGGGGATGGTGTCGATGGGGCCAGAGATCATCTTTCACATGGACAGCCAGCGGGTGGAGATGCTGAAGGGCGGGGAGACGATGATCGATCTGAAGTCGTCGGAACCGGCGAAGCCGGAGGCGGGCTCTCCGTAGAAGAAGGGGGAGGAGAAGCCGGGCGAGAAGAAGCCGGAGTGAGCCGGCTGGCGCCCGCGTTCTGAGGCGGTTCGGGGAGTTCCGGCACGTGGTCTGTCACAGGCTGCGTATGGCGAGCCGACCCGAGAGAAAGAAGCGGAAGAAGGCGTGAGTCGCGCGGCGCGGGAGGAGAGCGAGCGGCACCTGTTGCCGCTTTCCGCACTGAAGGCAGGGGCGTTGCATGAGGCCCCTCGCGGTTACATTTCGGCGGCGAGGGTTTCGCGGACGACTTCCTCGATGGTGGTGAGGCCGTCGTAGATTTTGAGAAGGCCGGCCTGGCGGAGGCTGCGCATGCCTTCTTCACGGGCGAGGTCTCGCATGGATTGAGTGGATGCATTGCTCATGATGAGGTCGCGCATGCGGTTGGTCATGATCATGATTTCGAAAAGGGCGGTTCGGCCGCGGTAGCCGGTGTTGTTGCAGTCGGAGCATCCGCCGCCGTAGTAGAACTTGCGGCCCTGCACTTCGTCCGGGGCGAGGTGGAGTTGTTCGAGCATGTCGGGGGTGGGGGAGTATTCTTTCTTGCACTTGACGCAGATGGTGCGGACGAGGCGCTGGGCGACGATGGCCTGGACGGTGGCGCAGAGGAGGAAGGGTTCGACGGGCATGTCGACCATGCGTGTGATGGCGCTGGGGGCGTCGTTGGTGTGCAGGGTGCTGAGGACCAAGTGGCCTGTGAGCGACGCCTGAATGGCGATCTCGCCGGTCTCCTTGTCGCGGATTTCGCCGACGAGGATTCGGTCGGGGTCCTGGCGGAGGATGGAGCGGAGGCATGAGGCGAAGGTGACGCCGATCGATTCGTTGATCTGGACCTGCATGATGCCTGGGAGGTCGTATTCGACGGGGTCCTCGGTGGTGATGATCTTGCTGCCGATATCGTTGACGTAGTTGAGGGCGGAGTAGAGCGTGGTGGTCTTGCCGGAGCCTGTGGGTCCGGTAACGAGGATGATGCCGTGGGGCCGGGCGATGAGTTGTTTGACGATGTCGAGCTCGTCGGCGCGGAGGCCGATGCGCTCGAGGTCGAGTGCGACGACGCTGCGGTCGAGGACGCGCATTACGACGCTTTCGCCGAACATTGTGGGGAGCGTGGAGACGCGGAGGTCGATGGGGTTGCCGCTGATCATGAGCTCGATCCGGCCGTCCTGCGGGAGGCGGGTCTCGGAGATGTCGAGGTCGGACATGACCTTGATGCGGGAGATGACGGCGAGGGCGAGGTGGCGCGGAGGCGGGATCATCTCGTATAGGACGCCGTCGACGCGGTAGCGGACTTTGAATTGGTCTTCGAATGGTTCGAAGTGGATGTCGCTGGATTTGTCTTTGATGGCCTGGAGGAGGATGAGGTTGAGGAGCTTGATGACGGGGGCGGACATTGCCATTTCCTGGAGGGTGTCCAGGTCGTAGCTTCGGGAGGATTCGGAATATTCGAGTTTGTAGGTTCCGACGGCGCTTTCCATTTCTTCGAGGATTTCTTCGACGGACTCGCGGCGGTCGCCGTAGAACCTGTCGATGGCGTTGTCGACTGCGGATTCGCTGCTGACGGCGCCGATGACGTCGAGGCTGAGCATGAGGCGGAGGTCGTCGAGTGCGTTGACGTTGAGGGGGTCGGCCATGGCGACGGTGAGGATATTGCCGTCGAGGGAGACGGGGACGATGCGGTAGATCTTGGCGAGGGATGGGCTGACGCGGTCAAGGATTTCGGGTGCAACGGATTGGATTTCGTCGAGGTTGATGACTTCCATGCCGGCCTGTTCGGCGAGGGCGTGGATGACGTCGTCTTCGGTGGCGTAGCCGAGCTGGACGAGCATCTGGCCGATGGCTCCGCCCTGGACTTTGGCCTTGTCCAGGGCTTCACGGACCTGGGTTTCGGTGACGATGCCGCGGTCGACAAGGATCTGGCCGATTCGTTTTCGGCCGCTGGGGACAGGCGGCGTGGCTTTGGCTGCCATCGGGTTCCTCTGAACAGGTCACTGGCGTTTGGCGGCCGTCATGGCTCTGACTCTCTTCTCAAGGAGCTCGGGCCTCGATGTGCATTTCATCATGTCGTTGAAGCTGATTTTGCCGGAGAGGTGGAGCTGGCAGAGGTGGTCGTCGAGCAGGATCATGCCCTCCGCGCGGCCGGTCTGGATTTCGGAGTCGATCTTGAAGGTCTCCTTTTTGCGGATGAGGTTGGCGATCGAGTCCTTCATCATCATGATTTCGAAGGCGGCGATGCGGCTCTTTCCGTCGGCGGTGGGCAGGAGCTGCTGGGAGATGACGGCGACCAGGGAAGTGGAGAGCTGGGAACGGATTTGTTCCTGCTGGTCGGGGGGGAAGACGTCGATGATGCGGTCGATGGTCTTGGCGGCGCCGGTGGTGTGCAGGGTGGCAAAGACGAGATGGCCGGTTTCGGCGGCGCGGATGGCGGTCTCGATGGTCTCAAGGTCGCGCAGTTCGCCGACGAGGATGACGTCAGGGTCCTGGCGGAGTGCTCGGCGAAGGCCCTCTCCGAAGCCGGTAACGTCCACCCCGACTTCACGCTGGGTGATAATGGATTTCTTGTGTCCGTGGTAGTATTCGATCGGGTCTTCGATGGTGATGATGTGCTTGTCGCTCTCCGTGTTGATGAAGTCGATCATGGTGGCGAGTGTGGTGGTTTTGCCGCACCCGGTGGGGCCGGTGATGAGGACGAGGCCGCGGGGCTTTTCAAGGAGGTTCTTGATGCCTGGGGGCAGGCCGATCTCCTCGAAGGTGAGGAGCTTGCTGGGGATGAGGCGGAGGGCGATGCCGAGGACTTGTCTTTCCTTGTAGACGCTGACGCGGAAGCGGCCAAGAGGGGAGGAGCACTGTGGGGGTTGGAACGGAAAGCCGAAATCGGTGGTTCCTTTCTCGTTGACCTCGACCTGGCAGCGGTCGGGCGTGATGGCCTTCATGTACGCGGCGGTGTCATCCGGTTTGATGACGGGGAGCGCCAGCGGTTTCAGGTTGCCGTTGTAACGGATAATCGGGGGCAGACCGACGGCGAGGTGGAGGTCGGAGCCTTTGAGATCGATGACGGCCTGCAGAAGTTTGTTGATGGGGGTGGCCATTGGGTTCACCGTTCCTTGTTCCTTCTGATGGGCCTGGTCCGACGGGAACGTGTTGTTGTGCTCGGGCCGTCCAGGCCGACTGATGGGGGCGGAGCCCTGTTACTGGATAGTCTCGATTTCCGAACACACGCTCAGGATCTCTTCGATTGTCGTGACGCCGCGGAGGATTTTCTTGACGCCATCGCGGCGGAGTTCGATCATGCCGGAGCTCACTGCCGCGTCCCGGATCTTGTAGGTTGGGGCGCTGTGGAAGGCGAGTTCCTGAAGTTCGGTGTTCATCTCCATCATTTCAAAGATGCCGAGCCGGCCGTGGTACCCCGTGCCGTCGCATTCGTCGCAGCCGACGCCGTGGTAGAGGGTCAGGTTCTTGACGTCGTCGGGAGTGAGGCCGAGCGAGGCGAGTTCCCGCTCGGTGTAGGTGATGGGTTCCTTGCAGTTCTTGCAGATGGTTCGGATGAGACGCTGTGCCATGATGGCCTGGATGGACGACGCGACGAGGAACGCCGGGACGCCCATGTCGATGAGACGTGTAATGGCGCTGGGTGCGTCGTTCGTGTGGAGCGTGCTGAAGACGAGGTGTCCGGTGAGTGCGGCTCGGACGGCGATGTCGGCGGTCTCGCGGTCGCGGATTTCGCCGACGAGGATGAGGTTGGGG
>CAYXNI010000279.1:0-4198 GCA_964466285.1 uncultured Planctomycetota bacterium
AACGTGGTTGTGGTGTACGGAATCAGCGTGTCGGCTGCAACGGATTGGATTGCGGTGGATCGCGTGATCGAACCAGACAAGGGCCAGGTGTACATGACCAACGTCATCAATGCTACCACCGGCGAGGTCAGGCCGGTCAGTTACGGCTCGCTCGACATGAACTTGAGCATGTCGATCTCGCCGGACGGCAAATGGGTCGCCTTCTGCCCGTCCGGCGGCGACAAGCGCAAGGCGCCAGTGTTTGGAGTGATTGTCTCCAACGACGGGGCGCAGATGAATTTCTTCCTGCCCGACCCCAAGCTGAAGGAGAAGATTCCAAAGTTCATGTCTAATCGGCTGGGCGCGGCGTTCACGGCCTCTGGCGCGCTGGAGCAACTCAAGAAGGACGGCATCGAGGCCGAGGACGTGAAGACACCCGAGCAGGCGGCTGCCGTCGGTGCGGCCCTCGACAAGTTCGCCGCCGGGCAGACGTCGCCTCTCTTCCGCCAGGCGAGCGCATACGGAAAGGTGCAGGCGTACTTCGGAATGATGAGGAATCAGCCTCCGGTCGACCGGGCCAAGTACGCGGGCGAAGCACAGAAGATCATCGACGCTTTCCTGAAGGACTATCCTGGCGCAGAGCCGGTGCGTGAGGAGCTGAAAGCGCAACTGGACGAGATTCTGCCGGCCGCAAGGCCGAGCTGAACCGGAAGACCGAGCAGAAGAACGATGAGTAGCCCGATCGACTGGTTGCTGAGGTCGGTTTGTCATCGCGGCGGGGCGTCGGACCTGCTTCCCCTTTGTCTGCGTTGCTCGAGCGTGTACGCGGGTGTTCTTTCGGGCGCGGCATTTGAAGCGATCCTGCAGGTTGTCCGCCGCCGGGGACCGGGCTTGGGCGGCATCCTCCTGAATGCGGGCGGGCTGGCCGCGATGGCCGTCGTCGGGCTCGGGGACTTGTACGGCTTGTTCGCCGTGCCGGCCGCGGTGAAGGTTCTGAGCGGGCTGTGGTTCGGCGCGGCGGTGGCGTTCTTCGCGATGTCGGCGATCCGGCACGAGCTTTCCAGCACAACGCCTTCTCAGTACACAGGCAGTGATGACCTGCTTCCGGCAGCGGCAGACTCGTGCACGTGCTCGTTGTCGCCCTTGCCCTCATCGTCATCCTTGTCGTCGTGTCACACAGCGTCCGAGAGCCGTGGCATCCTTTGGGCGCGGTTCCTGCTGATCGGGCTGTTTGCGGCCTGGTCGGTGTTCGCGGGGGCCGGGCGTGAGGCGGCGTTATGGCTGGTTGGGCTGACCGCGAGCGGCGGAGTTGTCGTCGCGTTCGCCGTCGTGAACTTCGCGTTCGCGCTGGTTCTGCTGCGAGGAGTAAGCCGCCGGGCGTGGCGCGTTGCGGGATCGGCGGTGCTCCTGATCGTGCTCACGGCCGTCGAGTTCGGGCTGTTCCGGCTGTGGCGCTCACGGTGCCTGACACCGTGAGAAAATGCAAGTGGCTGCGGGGGAAGGGGTTCTGGCCGCATTTTTCATTCACGAGTAGAGTGAGACAATCTGGGGCCGGTGATAGCGACGGGTGGCGCCGGGTGGTGATTGGTGATAAAAGGAAGGGATTACGCGCCGGCTGTCTCGCGTGAGAGGCGGAACGCGGCGAGCGAGCCGATCGGCAACACAATGACCATGGCGACGGTGCGGTCGAGGGTGCTGGCGATGAGGCTGACCTCGGGCGGCACGCCGACGGCGTAGCTCGAGAAGATAATGACGCCTTCGCGGATGCCAAGGGAGGCGGGGGTGAGGCTGATGAACATTGAGAGCGCGGCCAGTCCGCCCACGAGGAGGCAGGCGGGGATGCTCGTCGGGTGGCCCGTCGCCGCGAACGCGATCCAGAGCCGCAGGGCGTAAAGCAGGGTCGCGGCGAGCGAGAGTGCAAAGGCTTTCGCCAGGAGCGCCGGGCCGTGTCGAAGCATGTCCCATCCAGCATGCACGCGCGCGAGCGCGTTCCAGATTCTGTGCGTCGGCTCGCCTTTCGCGGCCTTCGGCGAGAAGGCGAGGACGAGGCCGCACACTGCGGCCAAGGCCGCAGCGGCCCACATGAGCGGCGGGAGGGCGCGGCCGCTGGCCGGGCCGATCCAGGCGACCGCGGCGATCACGGTGAGCGAGTTGACGAGGACGGTCACCACGTACGCCACGGCCATGCCGCTTGCAAAACTGGCGATGGGAAAACCGCTCTGTCGCTTGTAGTAGCCTGCGCGGAGCGTGACCCCGGCAAGGGGGAGACCGTAGTTCGCCATCGTGCTGGCGAACGCAAGTGACGCCCACTGTACGAAGCGGAGCGGGGCGCCGAGGTGCGAGGCCATCAACTGGTTCATCAGGCCGCTCAGGATGACGCCGACCACGACCATGGGGATGAGGGCGAGAAGGTAGCCCGGCCTGAGCGAGAAGGCCCGCGAGACACTGTCCCAGTTCCTGGTGACCCAGATGCCGGCCCATGCAAACAGGCCTGCGGTAATCAGATAGCCGATGACGTTGCGGAGCCGTGTCATTGGCCGCCCCCTTCCCCATCATCAACGGCGTAACCCAGCTCAACTAGCGCATCGACGATTTCGGCGGATGGCCGGGGCAGTGTTACGGGCTGCTCAAGCCGCGGGTGCGAGGCGTCGGCAAGGAACTCGCCGGCGACGGCTTCGTCGAACATCCACAGGCGGGCGTTGCGGCCCAGGCCGTCGGGCCGCTCGGTCGCGTTCCGCAGGATGAGGCAGGGCTTGTTCAGGTACGCGCATTCCTCCTGGACGCTGCCGCCGTCAGTGAGAACCACGCGGGCCGCTTTGACGAGGCCGACGAAGTCCGCGTAGCCGAGCATGTGCTTCAGCGTGATGCGGTCGCTGAGCGCTTGCACCAGGCCGAACCGCTCCAGGCGCCGCCGCGTGTGTTTGTGCGTGACGAAGACGACCGGCATGCGCTCGGCGACGCGGTTCAGGAGAGCGACGACCTGCGCGAGGCACGATTTCCGCATCACATTCTCGAAGAGATGGCACGTGGCCAGCGCGAACGGTTCGTCCGGCAAGGTCACGGTGAGCGCCACGTTGGTCACAAGGCGAAGGGCGTCGGCCACGGTGTTGCCGTGCACACAGACCGCGTGGCCCTTGACACCCATGCGGACCAGGTTCTTCATAGCCTCGTCGGACGGTGCGAAGAGGAGGTCAACGCGAGGCATGCACCACATGCGAATGAGTTCCTCGGGGAATGGCTGAAAGAGCCGGCGGCTGCGCAGGCCCGACTCGACGTGTCCGACGGCGAGGCCCGCCCGCCGGGCCAACTGCATGCCGAGCAGTGTGCTGAGGGTGTCGCCATGGATGAGGCAGATGCCGCCTCCGGGGAATACCGTGTGCCGGAGCCAGCCCCGGTCCGCGAGGCCTCGATGGATGTGGCGCAGGTACCAGAAAACGGCGTGTCCGATCGAGCTGATGTCGCGGCCTTCGTACAGTCTGACGTCCGGCTCGGGCAGGGCGAACGTGCGGCGCAGCGCCGGGGTGAGGTCCGCGTGCTGTCCGGTGTCGATGAGGCGATAGGGCAGGTTCCGGCTCAGCATCTCGACCATGATCGGGGCCATCTTGATGAACTGGGCCTTGGTGCCGATGAAGAAGTGGATCACGTTCTGTTCTTCCCTGCGCTGGTTCGTGCGTGGATCGGCGGGCATCATGATACCAAGTCCGGCACTCAAGGAAAAGCTCCACGTGGGGCGATCGTTGGCGGGCGGGCGAAGCCGGTTGCGATAAAGTTTGCGGCTGGGGCGGCGGCGGGGTATTCTATTGGGGGAACCACCTGCGGCTGTTGGGGGCATTCTGATGAAGCTGGCGGTCATCATCCCGGCGTTGGACGAAGTGCAGACAATCGGCAGCATCATCGCGGGTGTTCCGCGCCGGATCGATGGCGTCGACGAGATCGAGACGATCGTGGTGGACGACGGCTCGACCGACGGTACGGCGGAGGCGGCGCGGGGCGCGGGCGCGCAGGTGGTGTCTCACGGGCGGCGGCTCGGCCTGGGAGCGGCGTTCCGCACGGGGCTCGAGGCGGCGCTGGACCGCGGGGCCGACGTTGTCGTCAACGTCGATGCGGACGGGCAGTTCGATTCCGCCGACATCCCGAAGCTTGTCGGCCCGATCCTGACGGGCGAGGCGGACTTCGTGACGTGCATGCGGTTCGCGCGGAAGGGCCCGACGCCGCGGAT
>CAYXNI010000280.1:0-4182 GCA_964466285.1 uncultured Planctomycetota bacterium
CGGGCCAGGGCAGTGCTCGCCGCTTATTGCCGGACTGACGGCGCGGCCGCGACCGTGTGCGGGGAAACACCGCAGTGCCCGCAATGTCCGCTGGCGGACGTGTGCGCCTTTTTCAGCCGGAAGCCGACGATCAAGCAGATGCCGGAGACCGAGCGGCCACGCGAGCGGTTGCTCGCGCTGGGACAGCAGCAACTGACCGACGCCGAGTTGCTCGCGATCATCATCGGGGGCGGGACCGATGAGCTGTCGGCGGTCGAGCTGGCCCGCAGCCTGATCACCCGGTTCGGCGGCTTTCGCGACCTGGCCGAATGTTCCGCGGCCGAGCTGGGCAAGATGCGCGGGATCGGCACGGCCCGGGCCGCCGCGGTCAAGGCGGCGCTCGAGATCGCACGCCGGTTCAACGAGCAGCCGGCGCCGGCGAGGCCCGGGGCCTTCCTGAACCCCGAACTGGTCTATGAGCGCTACCGCGGGCGGCTTGGCGCGGAGAAACGCGAGACGTTCATCGCCATGCTGCTCGACGTGAAGAACCGGCTGATCCGCGACGTCACGATCTCGCAAGGCAGCCTGACGCAAAGCGTCGTGCATCCGCGCGAGGTGTTCGAGCCGGCAATCCGGGACTCGGCGGCCTCCGTGATCTTCGTTCACAATCATCCCTCGGGCGACACCACGCCCAGCATGGAGGACATCGATATCACGAAGCGGCTCAAGCAGACCGGCGACATCGTCGGCATTCGGGTGCTCGACCACGTGATCGTCAGCGAAGGCGGCTACACAAGCCTTGCAGGCAAAGGCCTCTTATGAATGCGGAGTGAAGAATGCCCATCTACTGGGGGGACATTCACGGGCACTCGGACCTCTCCAACGGCCTTCGCACGCCCGAGGAATACTATGCGTACGGGCGCGACGAGGCCAAACTGAACTTCTGCGCGCTGACGGACCACGTCGACAATGTCCCCGCGGCGCGGCTGGGCCTCATGGCCGAGGCGAGCTGGACCCGCATCAAGGAAGTGACGCGTCAGTTCAACGAACCCGGCAAGTTCGTGACGTTTCTCGGACTCGAGCGGACGGTGCCCTCATGGGACGGCCGGACACCCGGCAGCCTGGCCGTGTACTACAAGGGCGACTCCGGCCCGATGCTCCTGCCGAAGCACCCGGCGCGGGACTGGCTGCGGCCCGGGGCGATCGATCCCAGGGCCGAGATGGAGCAACTCGCGGCCGCGCTCAAGGGCGTCGACAGCCTCAAGGTGATTCAGCACAGCGCGTCGTCGCGCCAGGGATACACGTGGGCCGGGGCGCCGCTCAAGTATCCGGTCGACCTGCTGCAGATCTACTCGAAGTGGGGCTCGTCGGAGGCTCCCAACTCGCCCTTTCCGATCTCGGACGGCACGGGCCGCGGGCCGCGGACCGGAGGTACGGCACACGACGCACTGGCCGCAGGCTTTCAGCCGGGGTTCGTCGCCGGCAGCGGCACGCATTTCGGCATGCCGGGCAGCACGGTCTGGGAGAACGACTGGGGCAACGCCGCCCGATACGACCGCGGCGGCCTCACAGCCGTCTACGCCGACGAGCTTTCGCGCGGAGCGATCTTCGACGCACTGAAGAGCCGCCGCTGCTACGCGACGACGGGCGAGCGGATGGAGTTGACGTTCAGGATCAACGACAGCCCCATGGGAAGCGTGCTCGCCGGGCCGGAGAAATTGCGGATCCACGTCAAAGCCATCGGCACCCGCCAGATCAAGCGCGCCGAGGTGTTCAAGAACGGCGAGATCACGCACCATCGCATCGGGGGGCGCGAGGAGCTCGACATGTATTTCGATGAGGTCCCGCCGACCGTCCCCACATGGTACTATGTGCGGGTCACACAGTCCGGCGACGACGTCGCCTGGTCGAGCCCGATCTGGATCCAGCCGAAGGGGGAGTGAGGAGTGGTGAGTGGTGAGTGAAGAGTGAAGAGCGGTGTCTCACGGGTGATGGGTTTCGAGTTTAGAGTTTCGGGTTCCGCGTGTCGAGCTTAGGAGTACGAGTGTGCCCCGCGGTGTGAAATTCAGGCAGGTGCCGGGCGGCGTAGCGGCTGCCCGCGGGTTCAGTGCGGCGGGCGTCCGGTGCGGGCTCAAGGTGAAGAAGGGCGCGTTGGACCTCGGGCTCATCGTTTCTGACCGGCCGTGCGCCGTGGCGGGTGTGTTCACGACGAACGCGGCCGCGGCGGCCAGCGTCGAGTGGAGCCGCCGGGTGGCTGGAACGGGCGTCGCCCATGCGGTGGTGGTGAACAGCGGCAACGCGAATGCGTGCACGGGCGAGCGCGGCCGGCGGGATGCCGAGGCCATGGCCCTCGCCGTCGCGCAGGAGCTGTCGCTCCCGGCCGAGCAGGTCTGCGTCGCCTCCACCGGCATCATCGGCCGGCCGCTGGCCATCGACAAGGTGGTCGTGGGCGTCCTCGACGCAGTGGAGGAACTCTCGCCGGACACCGAGGGCGGCACGTCCTTCGCCCACGCGATCATGACGACGGACACGGTGGAGAAAACGATCGCCGTCCGCGTGGTCCTCGACGGCTCGGTGGTGACCGTCGGCGGCTCCTGCAAGGGCGCCGGCATGATCTGCCCGAACATGGCCACGATGCTGTGCTTCCTGACGTCGGACGTCAACATCTCGGCCGCCATGCTCCAGCGCGCGCTCAAAGCCGCGGCCGACAAGTCGTTTAACCGCGTCACGGTGGACGGGGACATGAGCACGAACGACACGCTCCTCCTGCTCGCGAACGGGGCAGCCGGGAACAGGCGGATCGGCCGGCCGGGCCGCGCACTCGATCAGTTCGCGGCGGCACTCGAGTTCGTGTGCGTACGGCTGGCCCGGATGATCGCGCGGGACGGCGAAGGCGCGACGAAGTTCGTCGAGGTCGCCATCAGCGGCGCCGCAAACGCGGCCGACGCGCTGAAAGCAGCCCGGGCGATCGCGAACTCGCCGCTGGTCAAGTGCGCGATCAACGGCGGTGATCCGAACTGGGGCCGGATCATCTGCTCGGCCGCAGGGTGCGGGGCGAAGCTCGACCCCGCCCGCACGCAGCTCTGGCTTGGCGGGAAACTGGCGTTCAGCCGGGGCGTTGCGGCGGACACGCCGCTCGCCGAACTCGAAGCGGTGATGAAGGCAAAGGAAGTCCGCATCGAGCTGGACCTCGGGCTTGGGAGCGGCTCCGACACGGTGTGGACGTGCGACCTCTCGCGCGAGTACGTAACGATCAACGCCGATTACCACACGTAGCCGACACCACTGAGCGCGTCGAGCCGGATCGTCTGGATCCGGGACGGGCGGGCCGACAGGTGGAGTGGGACTGGTTCGCGTATTTCGTGGAGACAGACCAACTGGCGGAGTGGCCAAAGAGGGGGTACAGGTGTTCGCCTGTGCGCACAGGCGAACACCTGTAAATCTTCTCTGCGGCTCGGATTCGATGATCAGCGGCGAGAATGTCCCGCCGCGGCCCAGTACCCGAGCGCGGACACAAGCGCGGCGATTGCCAGGTAACGCCAGACCGGCACGCCCCGTCCGCCGCCGCGTGCAAGCAGCATGTTCCCGATGAAGGATGGAGACCATGACGCGGACCCGCCGTTGGCCGATTCGAGCGGATGAGTCATGTTGACCGCGAGGCTCCGCCCGAGCGAGCCGGCCCTGATCGCGTACAGCCCGGCATAGGGGGCGAGGAAGTAGTCCCGGGCGCCGGCGCCTGGGACGACGGAGATGCTCTCGCCGCGCGGGCCGGTCACGGTCAGTGTCGCCGACGCCGGCTCGCGTACGGGCACGTATTCGCCGGTCAGCCAGCAGGTTGGTACGCCCATGTTCCGGCGCCCGACAGCGTCGGCGACGAGATTCGCCCAGAAGATGGGGAAGGAAGCGTTAAGCGGCCAGTTGGTGTCCTCGAGCGTCAGCCCGCAGCCGATGATCGTGAGGCCGGTCCTCTCGTCGCTCCAACGCGCCAGCAGGGCGGCGTCGGTCTCCACGGCACGGACGAGCGTGTCGGCCGCCGGGCCGCCCGTGAGCTTGACCGCCCGATTGAACCGGAGCGGGGCGAGGTCGATGCTTCGGAGGAGAGACGACTCCGCCGCCGCGACGGCCCGCATGTTCGGGCTGCCCGCGTTCTCCACGATGAACGGGCCGACACGGCCGACCGGATCGATGAGGACCACGTCGCCG
>CAYXNI010000281.1:0-4178 GCA_964466285.1 uncultured Planctomycetota bacterium
CGGCCGTGACGGCGGCGTGACGTTCGCCGGCGGCGAGCCGACCCTCCAGGCCGATGACGTCCTTGCCGCCGTTTCCGAGTTGAGGCGGCGGCGTATCCATACCGCCATCGAGACCAACGCCGGAACGCCCGAGTTCATGCGGTTCCCCGGGCAGGTGGACCTCATCATCGCCGACCTCAAGTGCGTGTCGCCGGACTTGCACACGAAGCACACCGGCGCGGACAACGAACGAACGCTCAGCAATCTGCTCTCGGCGGCGGAGCGGCAGCGGGAACTCCTCGTCCGCGTCACGCTCGTGGCGGGCTTCAACGACAGCGAGGACGAGATGGCACGCATCGCCGGGTTCCTCGGCCGGCTGCGGCAGAAGCGCGGTGAGTTGCGGGCGCAAGTCCTGCGACAGCACCACCTGGGCGAGCCGAAATACGCCGCGCTTGGCGTCGAATACCGGATGAAAGATGCACCGTGCCCTTCCGGCGAACGGGCGCGCGAGCTTGAACGCCGGCTGGCCGATGCGGGACTCAGCGTATGCCCGATCTGGAGCACCATAACATGACGACAACGGCTTCAGCGTGGAGCGACATTCTGCGGCAGGGCGTCGAGCAGGTCCGGCAGGCGAAACGCCGCCAGCACCGGGTGGACGAGTGGTTCTTCGTCCAGGAAATCCAGATGCAGGAATGGAACGGCATGCGGGCCGAGGAAAAGAACCCCGACGCCGCGGCCGGCCAGGCGGAACTGCTCTGCCGCGTAGTCCGGCGGATGCCCATTTCCATCCTGCCCGGCAGCGCCGTCGCCGGTACGCAGGACGGCGCCTTCTCGCCCTCCTACGCCCTCATCAACCCGGCGTTCAAGGTGGAAGAGTTCGCCGGGTACTGCGACCCGTGCGCCATCTATGACGACATCTCGCCCGACCCCGCCAGGGGGCTTTCCCAGGAGCGCATCAACGAGGTCCGCTCGTGGCTGGAAGACAGCCCGTACGTTCGCGACCTTAAGCGCATCTACGCGGACATGGGCGATGAGACGAAGGAAGTCGTCTATTTCGTCGAGCCCGTCACCGGGCGCACCATCCCCGATCTGCGGCCGCTCATCGAGCACGGCGTTCCGACCATGCAGGACAAGGCCCGGCGGTCTGGGCACGAATACGGCGCGGTCATGGCCGCCGCGCTGGACGCCGTGCTGATCCTGGCCGGCCGGTACCGCGCGCTGGCCGAGTCCAGGGCCCGCGAGACGGACGACGAGGCGGAACGGGAGCGGCTCTCTCGCATGGCCGCTGCGCTCGAACGCGTCCCCGCGCGGGGCGCGGCCACCCTGCACGAGGCCGTTCAGGCGTTCGCACTGCTCTGGCAGGTGATGGTCATCGAACAGGCGCCGAACCCCTATGCCTTCTCGGCGGGGAACCTCGACCGCGTGCTCGGGCCGTATCTGGGGGAAACGCCCCGCGAAGAGGCGGTCGAGCTGGTGAGGCACCTGCTCACGCTCTTCCAGGTCGGCAGCCGGTGCTGGGCGATCTCGCAGAACATCATTGTCGGCGGGCGCGACACGCACGGCCGCGACATGACGTCCGAGATGACGTGCATCGTGCTCGATGCGTTCTTCGCCACGAACGACCCGCAGCCCGCCCTCTCGGTCAAGCTCCACGCCAGCACACCGGAACAGTTCTACCGGTCGCTCGGGCGTTTCTTCTTCACGCCCGGCCATTCCACGCCGTCGGTCTTCAACGACGACGTCATGTTCGAGAACCTGCGCCGCCAGGGCGTCGCCGAGGAAGACCTGCCCGACTACTCCATCGCCGGCTGCCAGGAGCCGCTCATCATGGGCAAGTCCTCGCTGAACACGACCAACACGTGGCTCAACCTGGCCAAGGTTCTCGAACTCACGCTCAACGACGGCAGGTCGCTCATCTCCGGGAAGAAGATCGGCCCCTCGTGGGCCGAGCTCGGCTACAGGCAAGGCGCCGGACCCGTGTACGCCTCGCTCGAAGAGGTCTTCTTTAAGGCACTTGACCACTTCCTGCCCAGGATGCAGGAAGCAGGCAACCGGTGCACCCGGCTCCTGGGCGAGCAGAAGCCCGTGCCGTTCTGCTCGGCGCTGATGGACGGCCTGCACACGTGGCGCGACATGCGCGACCCGATGCAACCCGGAACCCGCTACTGCGCCAGCGGATGCCTCATTCACGGCCTCTCCGTCGTCAGCGATTCCATCCACGCGGTCAGCCGGGCGCTTCAGACCGGCAAGTTCACCGCGGAACACATCCACGCCGCGGTGCAGAAGGACTTTGAGGGACACGAGGAACTCCAGAGTTTCCTTCAGAACCAGGACAAGTTCGGCAACAACTTCGATGAGGTGGACTCGATCGCGGTCCGCATCGCCGGGAACGTCGGCGAGCGCATCGGCCGCCTGCGCAATCCGATGGGCTGTCCCTACCTCGCCGACTGGTCGACGCCGAGCACGCACCTTCTGTACGGGTACTGGGTGGGTGCGACCCCCGACGGGCGCGCCGCCCGGACCATGCTCGGCTACGGGCTGGACCCCCGGCCCGAGGCCGTTCGTGCCGAGTTGCCCGAGCGATTCCTCTCCGCCTGGAAGCTGCCGTACCTCAGCATGACCGGCGGTTGCGCCTCCCACATCGGCCTCAGTCCCGACCGGGCCGGCAGCGCAAGGACGCTCGAAGAGAAAGGTCTCTGGATGCGTGACCGCATCATCAAGCCGCTCTTCCGGCTGGGCGAAGACGCCGGGGAATCGCCTTACTATGCGTACTTCAACATCGACACGGCCGACCACCTGCGCAAGGTGCTGGCCGAGCCGGAGAAGTACGCCCCAAGCGGCATCTACATAATGAGGATTCACGGCACGTTCGTGAACTTCCTCGACCTCTCCCCCGCGATCCAGGAAGACATCATGCTTCGCCTTGAGGCAACATCGCCCGAGCGGCACACCCGCCGTTAAGTCTCGTCCCGGACAGCAGGTAGCGTTGGCAAGCCCGAGTTTGCCCCGTGTTGCCTTTTGGCGAGAATGGCGCCTGCTGACACCACGGCAATTAGAGGCGCACGACGGGGAAGTTGACGCGAGCGCGCCGTCCGTCGTGTGTCATCATTGAGGACGGGGCAACCGGCGGAGAGGCGAAATACGTGCGGCTCGCAAGATGGCGCAGGATTGCTCACCGTGCCCATGCTCACCGTGCCTGACACCGTGAGGAAACGCAAGTGGCTGGGACAGGGCGAGTTCTGACACGAGTTTTCATCTGACAGAACAGCATCGAACCGAATTGATCCCAACACGAGAACCCCTTCGCCCCCCGCTCCCCGTCCCGGTCGATGACGGCCCGTGCGAAGTCGTTGCGGTCCACCAGCGAAAGCACTTGCGCAAAACAACTGGCTGTGGTACTCATACAAGCACTCCGGTTCGTGAGTAGGCGCGGCGCACCAGCACCGCCAGTGTGTTTGTGTCATATCACCATCCTACTCCGAACCGGACTGTCGGCAAATTCCGAAAAGCTGTTTTGGACAAGAGCGATATGACGGCAGTCCGCGTGACCCTGCTTGCGTTAACCGCCGTGTGCGTCGCTGCTCCTCTGTCGATTGCGGGTGACTGGCCGCAATGGCGGGGCCCGGACCACAACGGCGTGAGCCGGGAATCACCCAACTGGCCGTCCGGCTGGCCGCCACGCAAGCTATGGTCCACCAATGTTGGCGCGGGCTGCAGCTCCCCGATCATCGCAGATGGCAAGGTAATAGCGATGGGCTGGGCAGGCGAGCGGGGCAAAGGCGGCGAGCAGGGGACCGACACGGTCTATTGTCTCGATGGCCAGACCGGGCGGCTGGTTTGGAAGCAGTCCTACCCGGCTCGTTACCAGGGGCGACTCCGCGCCGGTGACACCAGCGCCTATGGCGGACCGCTGGCCACGCCCAGTTTCGACGCAGCGACTGGATATATTTACACGCTCGGCGTCGATGGGCAGCTCGCCTGCTGGGCCGGCCGTAACGGCGGGCGACGCATCTGGGCCAGGGCGTTGCACGATGATTTCAAGATCGCGCAACGCCCGAACCTCGGTAAGGGTCTGCGTGACTACGGGTTCACCTGTTCTCCGCTGATATGCGGCGGCCTGCTGATCGTACAGGTCGGCGATGCAGGCGGCACGATCGTCGCCTTCGACAAGCGGACCGGAGAGAAGCGCTGGAGCA
>CAYXNI010000282.1:0-4175 GCA_964466285.1 uncultured Planctomycetota bacterium
CATCATCCGGCGCCTCAAGGAACTGGGCTACGTCGACACCATCAAGTCCGCCAAGAAAATGCTCGAACGAAAAGACGAAGAAGTTTGGGACATCCTCGACGAAGTCATCCGCGACCACCCCGTCCTCCTCAACCGCGCCCCGACGCTCCACCGCATGGGCATCCAGGCCTTCGAACCCATCCTCGTCGAAGGCAACGCCATCCGCATCCACCCGCTCGTCTGCGAAGCCTTCAACGCCGACTTCGACGGCGACCAGATGGCCGTCCACCTCCCGCTCTCCATCGAAGCCCAAGCCGAAGCCTCCATCCTCATGATGTCCACCAACAACATCTTCTCGCCCGCCGACGGCGGCCCCATCATCCGCCCGTCGCTCGACATGGTGCTCGGCTGCTACTACCTCACCTTCATGGCCGAGCCACGCGACGAAGCCCCCCCACGCGTCTTCAGCGACACGACCGAAGCCCTCCTCGCCCTCGAAGAAGGCCACGTCAACCTCCAGCAGCCGATCGAAGTCCGCCTGCCCGAAGGGACCAGCTTCACCGACGAGACCGGCACGCACGACCTGCCGCCGAACCGCCGCGTCCGCACCACCCCCGGCCGCGTCAAGCTCAACGACATGATCCCCAAGGGCCTCCCCTTCTACAACATCGCCCTCGACAAGGCCGCCATCAACCGCATCATCAACGAGACCCACCAGGTCCTCGGACGCGCCGAAACCATCCAGCTCCTCGACAGCATCAAAGACCTCGGCTTCAAAGAAGCCACCCTCGGCGGACTCTCCATCTCCAGCGAAGACCTCCGCATGCCCGCCGACAAATACGACATCATCGAGCGCGCCGCACAGGAAGTCGAACGCATCGAGAAGAACTACCGGCGCGGCCTCATCACCGACTCCGAGCGCCACCACCAAGTCACCGAGACCTGGACGCACGCGTCGAACAACGTGGCGGACGAAGTGATGTTGGAACTCAAGCGCCCCGCGCCACGATACGCCCAGTTCGAAGAACACCTCCACAAACTCCGCCTCGAAGGCCAGACCAGCTGTGACGTGACAATGGCCGACATCCAGAAGCAGGTCGGCGAAAACCTCCCCCCCAGCGCCGAAAAGTCCCACGCCTACTGGCTGGACGTCAGCCGCACGCCGCTGGGCGCAGCCATCACCAAGGCCGGCTGGAAAGTCAGCAAGCTCCACCAGTCCGGCGCCAAAATCACCGGCGCACACCTCGTCCTCCGCGACCGCGGCAAGTACGCCCAGCTCGAAGAACACCTCAACAAGCAAAAGCGCACCGAACCCCTCGAAATCGCCGCCCGCCAGATCGAACAGATCATCGACGACGCACTCCCGCCCATGGCCGAGACCGAAGACAGCTACTGGCGCAACACCACACACAACCCCCTCGGCTCCGCCATCGCCCGCGCCGGCTGGCGCGTCACCCTGCTCCGCCGCTCCGGAGGCGCCATCACAGGCGCCGTGCTCGAACCCGTCACGAAGGAACGTTTCGCCGCACTCAAAGACTTCCTCGCCCAGCTCAGACTGACCGGCGCCACACACTTCTTCATCTCCGCCAGCCAGATCGAAGAAACGATGGGCGAGCCGCTCCCCAAAGAAGCCGCCAGACAGCCGAACTCGTGGCACGACACCGCCCACAACGCCCTGGGCGTCGCCATCCACCGCGCCGGCTGGCGCGTCGGCAAGCTCCAGCGCACCTCCTCCGGCAAGATTCAGGGCGCACACCTCGAAGCCGGCTCCGCCATCAACCCCATCTGGTGCATGCATGCGTCGGGCGCGAAGGGCACGGCGATGCAGATTCGGCAGATGGCGGGGATGCGCGGGCTGATGTCGAAGCCGTCGGGCGATATCATCGAGACGCCGATCAAGGCGAACTTCCGCGAAGGCCTCCCGGTCCTCGAATACTTCAGCTCCACCCACGGCGGCCGAAAAGGCCTCGCCGACACCGCCCTCAAAACCGCCGAGTCCGGCTACCTCACCCGAAAACTCGCCGACGTCGCTCAGCACGTCGTCATCACCATGAACGACTGCGGCACCGCAAACGGCATCACCAAGACCGTCGTCTACTCCGGCGACCGCGTCGAAGTCTCCCTGCCCAAAGCCATCTTCGGCCGCGCCGCCGCCGAGACCGTCATTGACCGCCGCTCCGCCAAGACCGTCGTCGAAGAGGGCCAGATCATCACCGACGAGATCGCCAGCGCCATCGAAAAACTCGGCTACGACAGCCTCAAAGTCCGCTCACCCATGACCTGCGAAGCCCCCTTCGGCATCTGCGCCAAGTGCTACGGCATGGACCTCTCCACCCGCCAGCTCGTCGAAGAAGGACTCGCCGTCGGCATCATCGCCGCCCAGTCCATCGGCGAGCCGGGCACCCAGCTCACCATGAGAACCTTCCACATCGGCGGCATCGCCACCACCAAAGGCTCCGCCGAGGCCGACGTCCGCTCCGCCGCTCCTGGAACCATCCACTACGAAAACGCCGTCTGCGTCGAAAGCCCTGAAGGCGAGGTCATCGTCTTGAACCAGAACGGCGAACTCATCCTCCGCGACCCAGACGGGCGCGAACTGCGGCGTTATCAGCTCCGCATCGGCGCCAAGCTCCAGGTCAAGGACGGCTCAAAGGTCGCCGCAGGCAAGATCCTCGCGACCTGGGACCCGCACATGGTGCCGATTGTGGCCGAGAAGAGCGGCGTCGTCCGCTTCATCGACATCATTGAAGACGAAACCATGCGCGTCGAGATCGACACCGGCGGGTCCGAACGCCGCGTCATCTTCGAACACAAGGGCGAACTCCACCCCCAGATCATGATCGAGGACTCAAAGGGCGAGATTCTGGGCGTGTACTCGATCCCCGAGAAAGCCTACATCGAAGTCAACGAAAACCAGTCCGTCAAGGCCGGGATTCTGCTGGCGCGGACGCCGCGGCAGATCGGGCGCACGCAGGACATCACCGCCGGCCTGCCGCGCGTGACGGAGCTGTTCGAGGCGCGGAAGCCGAAGGACCCGGCGATCATCAGCGAGATTTCCGGGATCGTCCACCTCGGCGAACGCAAGCGCGGCCGCCGCTCCATCATCGTCCGCAACGAACAGGCCGACATGGAGCGCGAACACCTCGTCCCCCAGGGCAAGCGGCTCCTCGTCACCACCGGCAGCCTCGTCCGCGAAGGCGACGCCCTTGTCGACGGCCCTCTCGTCCCGCACGACATCCTGCGCATCAAAGGCGAGGAAGCCCTCCAGCAATACCTCCTCCAAGAAGTCCAGTCCGTCTACCGCTTCTGCGGCGAAGAAATCAACGACAAACACATCGAGATGATGATCGCCCAGATGCTCCGAAAAGTCCACGTCGCCGAGGACGTCGGCGACACCGACCTCCTCCCCGGCTCCATCGTCGACAAGTTCCAGTTCCGCGCCGAAAACGAGCGCGTGGTCGCCAAGGGCGGCAAGCCCGCCAGCGCCGCCTCGCTCCTGCTTGGAATCACCAAGGCGGCGCTGCGGTCGGAGAGCTTCATCTCGGCGGCGTCGTTCCAGGAGACGACAAAGGTGCTGACCGAGGCCGCCCTCGCCGGCAAGAAAGACAACCTCCTCGGACTCAAGGAAAACGTCATCCTCGGCCACATGATCCCGGCAGGAACCGGGTTCCACAAGTACAAGAGCCTCATCGCCCAGAAGCTCCAGTTGCCCGCCGACACCTCGGCCGCCGGAGACTAGAAAGAAAGGAGAAACCGCTTTGCCAACGATCAGCCAGCTCATCCGTAAGGGCCGCACGAGAATCCACAAAAAGACCAAGCGCCCCGACCTCGAAAAGTGCCCCCAGAAGAAAGGCGTCTGCCTCCAGGTCATGACCCGCACGCCCAAGAAGCCCAACTCCGCGCTCCGAAAGGTCGCACGCGTCCGCCTGACCAACGGCCGCGAAGTCACCGCCTACATCCCCGGCGAAGGCCACAACCTCCAGGAACACTCCATCGTCCTCGTCCGCGGCGGCAGAGTGCGCGACCTGCCTGGCGTGCGCTACCACATCATCCGCGGAACACTCGACTCTGGCGGCGTCGACGGACGCCGCCGCAGCCGTTCCAAGTACGGAGTCAAGCGGCCCAAGTAGCAGGTCGTTAAACGTTATTCGTTGATCGAACGAAATAACGGCGACGAGCGATGAAGGGCGAAACGG
>CAYXNI010000283.1:0-4150 GCA_964466285.1 uncultured Planctomycetota bacterium
GAAGGATTTCCGTGGCCTCAGTCAGTTTTCGAGTACGTGCCGCCGCAAGTGAGAATCGTTTCGCTTTAGCGGTCAAAGATCTCCTCCTCGACTAGGCCGTCCAACTCCGGTTGGGCTATTCCTGGGTCGGCAATCTTCCGCCCGAGGCGCTCCAACGCCGCTCTCGTCGGGTAGTGTAACATTCGCAGGTCGGTCGCATTCACCTGGGTATGCCCGCTGAACTGCCGGAAGTACACGTCCACGACCGTCGCGTTCAGAAAAGCAGCCAGCCCTTTCGTCAGACCCATCGGCAGGCCACGACCTTCGATGTGGAAGTAGTTGAGGTGGTTCTCAAAACCGACCAGGGGAGCGTGGATACGAGCCGGGTCGTAGATGCAGGCCACGACGCGCCGCCGCTCTTCTTTCGCTGTGAACCGCTTGACGAGGACATAGACGCCCGCAGGAACCAGTAGTCCCCGTGTTCGCTCGTCGCTTACGATGGCGTTGGGTTTGCGGGAATTGGGTTTGGGCCAATGCACGAAGCCGCCGTTGAAGTGGCACGGATAGATGAGCGGAACCGTATCATCGCCCGGCTCCTGGCGAAGGTGGTGTTTTGCCCGAAAGTCCACGACGCGGCCCGTCGAGACGCTGATCCCCAAGTCCGTTAGCGATGCAGCAAGACGGCTCATTGCCGATTTCGCCCGAACGTGGCCGTCGTTCACGGCGAGATGGATGAACCGCTCTGGGTCGTCGGAAGAAACGACGTCTCCATAGGCCACTTTGCGTTCTGTCACCAAGCCGCCGGACTTGCCGCTGCTGCTCGATATGATGACAGATTCCGGCACGGGCTCGCCTTTCACCGCATGAAGAATCACGTTCTCTTGCAGAACATAGTCGTCGCTAAACGCAGCGGAGCGAGACTCAAAGACATGGAAGCGGCGCAATGACATGGTCCCCAGAAGATCCACACGGAACGGTCTGAAGTACGGCCCGTTGCAGTAGCTGCGGGGCGTGATAGCGACAAGTTCGCCGCCCTTGGCCAGCAGCTTGATGATGAGAGCCACAAAGCCGGTGTACAGGTTGCTGGTCTCGATGCCAGCGGACCGCAGAAGCAAGCGCGCGGGCGAATCGCTTCGAATCTTCCGGTACGGCGGATTGACGATAGCCGCGTTGAACCGCGATCGCTGCGGAGCAAAAAGACCGCCGTGCACCATCGGGACCGTCGCTTCAATGAAGTCCTCGTTGAAGACATTGGCCGAGAACAAAATGCCAGCCCGCCCGCATTCCTGCCGGCACTCGGCAAGTGTCACTCGCAACGGCTCGATCAAAGCCGCGTCAAGCTCGAAGGCAGTCACCGAGATTCGTTGTGGTTTGTGGTGCTCGCCGCAGAGTCGATGCACGAGTGCAGCCGTCAGGGCGCCTGCACCGGCCCCGGCGTCCAGCAATTCAACGTTACGCCAGTGCGCGTCGAACATGGAGGCCATGAGTTCCGCCACCGGCCTGGGCGTCAGAAACTGGCCAAGCTCGTGGCGCTGAGCGATGCTGACCGTTGCTGCCGGCGCGTGAGTATGCGAAGCGTTCACCTTGAATCCCCGCAATCTGGCACTACCATCAGATACAGCCGCCATTCGTTGCACTGATTATCTTCTTATTTTTTCTCGATTCAACTGAAATGTTGATGGTCATCCAGTGTGGAATGCCTTCACGCGCTTGCGGGGAACTTTAGACTTGAAACTTTCAACTTTAGACTGCCTTCATTCCCACTTCAGCGTCTTCACCCACTCGTGCCACTGCTTCTCGAACTCTTCGGGCGGCTGGCCGATCGTCAGCTTGAGCGTGTCCCAGCCGCTCTTGTCCTTGCCCGCCTTGTGCGCCTCGCGGAACGCGGCGTAGAACTTCGTCAGCAGTCCCCGCTGCTGAAGGTACAGGCAGAGATACCGGGCGTTCGCGTAGTTCAGCGACTCCTTCTCGCCCCGAAACTCCGCGTCCGTCATCTCGACAAGCGTCTGGAGCGGCACGAACCCGCCCTTTTGCAGAATTGGCAGCCGCCAGTTGACGAGGCCCTGTATGTGCCCGTCGCGCGTCGTCTGGCACTGCTCGAACAGAGACCCAAGCCCCTCGAACAGCCACGTGGGGCAGCCGGGGAAATCGGCGTGCGTCAGCGCGTGGGTCATCTCGTGAACCAGCGTGCCGCCGCCCGTCGCGATGTTCATCATCATCGCCCGCCGGTCCGGCAGATAAAAACCATACGGGCTGTGCGGGTCGAACCCGGCCAGCTTCTTCACCCACTTCTCGTACGACGTCTTGTCCGCGAACAAATATATCTTTATCGGGCTTGCCGGTTTCGTCTGGAAGAAATCATTGAACAGCGCCGTCGAGCATCCCTGCACCGTCCCCTTCATCAGGCGGTCGAAGGCATCCCGCTGGAGATCGCCGGCGACCACGAACACGCCGGTGCGTCCGACAATGAAGCTGTTGTCGAGTTCCGCCCGCACGGCCTTGGCCGCCGCCTCCAGGCCGGCTTCCACGTCGTCCGCTCTCCCAGCTTGCGGGACAAAGAGCGCCCACAGGATCAAAGCCACGGACATTGCCTTGGCCACGGCGTCTCCTCCGTCAGCCCGTGAGGTCCCAGACCGACCGGTAACAGACCTTGACGAACCCATCGTGCCCGTCGACGCTGTAGAAAAGCAGCACCACCGGTCCGCGAATCGTGCTCCGCGTCACGATCCGACGGCGAGGGACGAGCCACGTTCCCGTCGCACCCTCCGGCAGACCCTTCAGGATGTGGAAATCGACATTGCTCGCCTTGCCGTCGAACTCCTTGTAGCTCGCCAGTTGGAGCGGCTCGCCGTCGTCAACGTAGATGCGCGACTTCGCGGCGAACAGCGTGACCCGGCCCGGATGGTGATTGACGATCCCGATCTTCGAGATCGAAAGCCGGCCGCCGCCATACACGTAGTGAAGAAACACCGACGCCACGGCGTTGTTCGGAAGCAGCACCAGCGCCTCATGCGGCCCGCCGTTCTTCACGCGGTCCGCCACTACAGGCGTCACCACGGGCACAAAAGGTTCCGCACAGCCCGCGGCGGCCGACACGGCGACACACAGCCACAGGACGTGAACTCGAATCCCGCGTCTCGCCATTGAAGTCCGCCGCACTCCGGAACGCACTTTCAGTCTTTGACTTCGCCTGCTCCTGCTCTCTTTCCTGCTTGTCCTCCTCGGCCCCCTCGGCCGCTCGCATGCCGCCGGCCGGTCATCGCCTTGATTTCATGGATCAGCTCGTCGGCCAGCCGGTCTTCCGGCACCTTCCGCAGCTTCTTCCCGCCGCGGAACAGGAATCCGAAGCCCTTCCCGCCCGCTATGCCCACGTCCGCCTCAGCCGCCTCGCCCGGCCCGTTTACCACGCAGCCCATTACGGCCACCGACAGCGGCGTCTCGAGCGGCGGCAGCTTGCGTTTAACCTCATCGACCAGCCGGACGAGGTCGATCTGGCAGCGGCCGCAGGTCGGGCAGGAGATAACGTTGACACCGCCTCGCTCCAGCCCCACGGCCCGGAGAATGTCATGACCGATTCGCACCTCGTCGTGGGGCGGCCCGGTCAGCGAGACCCGGATCGTGTCGCCGATCCCCTCCGCCAGCAGCGTGCCGATCCCGACCGACGACTTGATCGCCGACGACTCTATCGTCCCCGCCTCGGTCACGCCCAGGTGCAGGGGATAATCGCACCGGCCTGCGATCGCCCGGTTCGCCTCGATCGTGGCCATCACGTCCGACGCCTTGAGCGAAATCAGGATGTCCCCGAAGCCGAGCGACTCCATGAACTCGCAGTCGGCCAGCGCCGTCTCGACCATCAGTGTGACCAGGTCGGGCTTCTCGGCACGAGCCTTGTCCCCCCGCGTCTTGCGGCCGCGCGGCCGGATCGACCCCGAGTTCACGCCCACACGGATTGAGATACCGGCATCCTTTGCGGCGCGAACCACCGCGGCAACGTCCTCGCGGCTCCGCATGTTTCCAGGGTTGATCCGGATGCAGTCTGCGCCCTGGGCGATGGACTCCAGCGCGAGGCGGTGATCGAAGTGAATGTCTGCGACCAGCGGGATATGGATTTGCTTCTTGATCGCGGCGATGGACCGGGACCGCTTCGCGGTGCACTTCGACCCGGTGAACC
>CAYXNI010000284.1:0-4128 GCA_964466285.1 uncultured Planctomycetota bacterium
GCCGCCGTAGCACTTGGCGGTGACGTCCTTGCGGAACGGATTGATCGTGGTCCGCGCGATGATGGTTCCGCCGATCGCCGCCTGGATGGCGATCTTGAACTGGTGCCGCGGGATCGTCTCTTCGAGCCGCTTGCACGCGTGCAGGCCGTACTGCCGGGCCTTCGACCGGTGCACAAGCTGGCTCAAGGGATCGAGTCTGTCGCCGTTCACCAGGATGTCCAGCTTGACGAGGTCGGTTTCGCGGTAATCGAGGATGGCATAGTCGAGCGAGCCGTAGCCCTGGGTGATCCGCTTGAGGTTGTCGTAGAAGTGGTAGATGACCTCCGCGAGGGGCAGGTCGAACTGGATTTCGACGCGGTTCCGGCCCATGTGATTCGTGTTCGAGTTCGCGCCGCGCGCCGCCTGGCACAGTTCCATGATGGGGCCGATGTAGCGGACGGGCGCGATGATGGAGGCGCGGATGTACGGCTCCTTTGCCCCTTCGATGAGAGTCGGGTCCGGGTAATGGCTCGGGTTGTCCACCTCGATGTTCTCACCGGTTAGAAGATGGGCCTTGTAGACGACGGTCGGAGCGGTAAGTACGAGTGACATGTCGTACTCGCGCTCCAGCCGCTGCTGAATCACGTCGAGATGCAGCAGGCCAAGGAACCCGCAGCGGAAGCCGAAGCCGAGCGCGGCCGACGTCTCCTTCTGGTAGACGAGCGACGCGTCGTTCAGGGACAGCTTCTCCATCGCCGCCGCCAGGTCTTCGTAGTCGCCGCTCGCGACCGGATATATCGACGAGAAGACCATGGGCTTCACGGGCTCGAAGCCTGGGAGCGGCGTTTCAGCGGGGCGGTCATCAAGTGTGATGGTGTCGCCCACCCGGGCGTCGGCCACGCTCTTGATTCCCGCCAGCAGGTAGCCCACGTCGCCGGCCCAGAGCTCGTCGCGTGGATTGAGCTTGATCTGCATTAGGCCGATTTCTTCGATCACGTGCACCTTGCCCGTGTTCATGAGGCGGATCGTGTCGCCCTTGCGGAGAACACCGTCGACCAGCCGGAAGTTGACGATGGTGCCGCGGTACGGGGTGCACTGGGCGTCGAAGATGAGGGCGCGTGCGGGCGCGTTCGGGTCGCCGCCGGGCGGCGGAATCTGTTTGACAATGGCCTCAAAGACGTCCTCGACCCCCTGCCCGGTCTTGGCGGAACAGAGCACGGCGTTGTCGGACGAGAGGCCGAGTTCGTCCTCGATCTCCTCCATGGCGCCGGGGATATCGGCAGAAGCGAGGTCAATCTTGTTGATGACGGGCACGATGGTGAGGTCGTGCTCGATCGCCTTGTACAGGTTGGCGATGGTCTGGGCCTCGACGCCTTGGGAGGCATCGACCAGGAGCAGCGCCCCGTCGCACGACGCGAGTGCACGCGACACCTCGTAGGAGAAGTCCACGTGCCCCGGCGTGTCGATAAGGTTGATATGGTATTCCTTGCCGTCCTTGGCCTTGTACGCAAGCGTCACGGTGTTGCTCTTGATCGTGATGCCGCGCTCCCGCTCGATATCCATGGTGTCGAGCATCTGGTCGCGGAAATCCCTGGCGGACACGAGATGCACGTGCTGAATCAGGCGGTCGGCCAGCGTGGACTTCCCGTGGTCGATGTGGGCGATGATGCTGAGGTTGCGAACGAGACTCCGGTCGAGCAAGGCGCGGCGCCCTCCTGGGGGAATGCGGCTGGCCAGATTCACAACGTGCCGCAGCACGTGGATTTTAGCGACAATAGGCCATGGAGTCAATTCGATGACTCAGGCCGGCTTCGGATGGCGTCCGTGGAGGGCCGGACATGCCGGAATCCGTAGCGGGACGGGCGCAAAAAAACTGGGCTGCTCCTGTTGCCGACGGAAGCGCGGGCTGCCTATAATTAGGACGGAGCGAAGGAGAACGCAGGTCGAGTTTGTGGCAACTCTGTGACCGTAAGGGGTGACAAGATGAGGGTGCACGGGAAGAAAGCGTTCACGCTCGCAGAACTGCTGGTCGCCTTGAGCATCATTGTGCTGCTGACCCTGATCAGCATCCCGGCGATCGACCCGATGCTCAGGGTGAGCAGCGTGGACAGCGCGGCGAACATCATCAAGAACGCGCTGTTGCACGCGCGGAATTCGGCGATCGCGCAAAGACGGACGGGGACCTGCTGGATCCGGTCGGGGCCGATTGTGGATTCGGGAGCGCTGCTGCCCGTCTACGGCACTGCGAGCACGCTGGACCTCAGCGTGAGCACAGGCAAGGCTATCGTAGTCGACAATACGGACCCGGGCTTCGTCCCGTCAGGTACGGCGACGTGGACGACGGAGACCACGTACAGCGGCCACTATGGGACGTCAAGCCATCTGTGTCGTGTCGTGAACGGAGCTCCGACGGGGACCGCGACCTGGAGCTTCACGATCCCGGCCCCCACGGGGATGAGAGAGGTGACCGGTATGCTCACCGTGGAGGCGAGATGGCCCATGCTCGACCCCACCCCCACCAAGGGCATCTCCGACGCCCAGTTCAGGGTCTATTACGAGGGAGCGGACGGACTCACCTCAACAGTCATCCCAGGCTGCAACCTGAACGGTACCGGCAACACATGGGTGAGTCTGAAAACAGGCGGCTTTCTGTTCAAGTGCGGCAATACCTACCGCGTGGAACTCAACAACGCCACCACTCTCACCGACCTAACAAGATATATCACCGCTGACGCGATTCGGGTGTCGGGCACGATCACCAGCACGGCCGGCAGCCCCACCACGCAGTTCAAGGCCATGAGCAAGAACTGGACGGTGAACCAGTGGCAGGACGCGGTCAAGCCGTATTTCGTGGTCATTGCGAACAAGACTTCGTCCGGAACCACATCGACCATCCTCGGCCAGATCAAGGAGAACACGGCCAATATTATCACCGTTGAGTCCACGTGGGCCTGGAAAGACGACACCAACACCAGCGTGACCCTGGCCGAGGATTCCGAATTCATTATCCAGTTGGGCGACCCGCGCGAGACCGCCGCGACCAAGTCCGTCGGCAGTGGCACCAGCGTCTACACCCGCTGGGACGTATTGCCGGGCGGGATCGAGGTAAGTCTTGAGGACGCGGTGAACACCACGAAGCGGGTCTGGCCGGTGTCCTTCACCACAGCCGGGCGCGTTGCCATCTCAAACGCCGACGGTTACATCACCATCAAGGTCTATGACGCCCAGAACCCGACCAACCCGGACATGTGCCGGTACATCCGGGTCTACCAGAACACGGGCCGGGCCGTCATCGGACGAAAACTGACCGACCTGTGACCGGTGTGCGGCTTGGACTTGAAATGTGAAAAGAGGAGTCCGGACGATGCTGAGAAAGCGGAACAGGGCGGTGGCTTTGGTGATGGCGGTGGCGATTATGGCCGTCCTCGCCGTGATCGGCTTCGGGTTCGCCTCGTCGATGAAACTGGAGTCGGCCGCCACGATGGTTGTCAAGGACCTGGCCCAGGCTCGGCTCGCGGCCCAGGCGGCCCTCCAGTTGTTCCCCGGGGTCCTGCTGGCCGATGCCGTGGCCGAGTACAGCACGACCGCCGGCTGCCTGGCCGACCATGCGGGTGAAACCATGTACCAGAGCGGGCTCTCCCAGACCCTGCTCACCTGGGGCAACGTCCAGATCATAGCCACGAACGCGCCGCTGCCTGTCTATGGCGGCAGCAGCGCCAAGGCGCGGGACGAGTCCAGCAAGCTGAACCTCAACGCATTCGGCAACATCGCCCTCTGGGACTACACCAGCTTGCGCGACGACAGCTCCGCGTCAGGCATTGCCGACGCCGCGGCGCAGCTCTATCACGGCGCCAATCACCGGTTCAGCTCGTTCGAAGTGAGCATTGAACAGTTCCTCTACACATATTTCGTGGACGGCAAGATCTGGGCCGCCGGCTGGGACTCGACAGGACGCGCCAACCTTATCAGCTCAGACACCAAGAAGGCCCGCGTCCGCTGCGCCAACATCGCTAGAGCGATCTGCCTCTACCGATACGGGGGCAAGAAGGGGGTCCCGGATTATGCTGGGAACGGCGTCCCGGGCATAGCCGGCGCGGATGACGACGCCGACAACGACCTGCTCGTCAATGACGGCCTCGACAACGACGG
>CAYXNI010000285.1:0-2911 GCA_964466285.1 uncultured Planctomycetota bacterium
TCGACCGATGGCCGGCCGATCTGTAGCGCGCGGAGATGGCAGGGCGCGTGGTAGCCCAAGGGCACGGAGACGGCCCGGAACCGGGTGTCGAGCCGGCCCGCACGATGGAGGCTGAGGAGGAACTGCATCAGGTCGAAGGAGGATGCGGCGACGGACCGCACGTCGGGGGTGTCGATGCAGTCGAGCATGGCCTTTCGGAAGAACAGCGTGGTCCGCGGATTGGTGAAGACCACGCGGAACCCGTCCGCGACGAGCGGGGCCAGCCGGCAGATGTTTTTCTCGATGCGCTTGCGGGCGCCCGGCACGTCGCCGTAGGCCAGGCGCTCGTCGCCCGGGTCCACGCCGCTGATGATCTCGACTTCCGCGCCGTTGCGGATGAGCACGTCGATGGCGCACTGGGTGATGTCGGGCTTGCAGCAGTCGGCGTAGATGTCGGTGAAGAACACGACCCGTTCGCGAGCCAGGGTGAGGGTGGGCTTTCGCCGGCCGGAGAGTTCGCGGGCGTGCATGCGGGGCAGTTCCCGTTTGGCGGCGATGCCGAACGCCTTCTGGGCGAGGAAGCGCACGGCCCGGGTCTGGGTGAGGAAGTTCCCGACCGTCGAGAACGTGGCCAGGAACGGCAGAATGGCGGGCCAGAGCCTGGCAACCTTTTCGTCGCGCGCCAGGCCGCCCTTGTCGGCCCGGCGGGCCCTGACCTCGACGATGAGCTTGGCCACGTCGACGCCGGCGGGGCACTCGACCGAGCACATCTTGCAGTTCAGGCACAGGTCTGTGAGGCGGGTCATCTCGGTGACGACCTCGTCTTCGGGCGGGAGCGCCCCGCGGCTCGAGAGGAGGTGGCGGAGGATGTTGGCCTTTGCCCGCGGCGACGCTTCCTCGGTCTGCAGAACCTTGTAAACCGGGCACATCGCCACCGTGTCCACCAGGGTCCGGCAGGTCCCGCAGCCGTGACACTTCTCGATGACTTCTTCGCGCGGCTCGTCGTGGTAGAGGAGCTTCGGCTCGGTCTGGCGGCGCGAGTAGTCGGGGCCGTAGCGCAGGTTGGACACGATGGTGCCGCGTTCGGCGCTGACCTTGATGCCGGGGTTGAGGAGGCCGGCCGGATCGAAGACCTGCTTGACCTTGGCGAAGACGTCGCACAGTTCGCCGTACTGGAGGCGGAGGAACTCGGTGCGGGCGAGGCCGTCGCCGCTGCCGCAGGAGATCGTTCCGCCCATGTCGATGACCATCGCGAAGACCTCCTCGGCCACCTCGCGCATCACGCGGATGTCGTCGGCGTTCTTCAGGTCGAGCAGCGGCCGGGCGCAGAAGCTGCCCTGGCCGGCATGCCCGCTGATGGCGACGTCGAGGCTGTGCTTCTTCATGATCTCGCACAGGCCGTGTATGCAACTGGAGACCATTTCGGGCGAGACCGCGATGTCGTCGACGAACGGCGTGACGCGGCGCGGCCCCTTGAGGTTGTACATGGCGTTGAGCGCCGCGTTCTGAAGCTCGCGGGCCTCCTGCAGGTCCGGCTCGGCGGTGATGAGGAGCGCGTCGAGGGCGGTCCGGCCCTCCTCCACCATGAACCGGTGCGTCTCCATCAGCTTGGGGATCACCTCGTCGTTGTCGGCGCCGTCGAACTCGACGATCAGGACGGACTGGGCCTTCTCGCGGAGGAAGTGGGCCAGGTCGGGCCGGCTCGCGCGGATGAGCTCCAGCGCCCGCGCGTCAACCAACTCCACCGCTGCGGGCGCCGCGTCGAGCACGGGGCGCACGCTGTCCGCGGCGAGCTGCACGTTCTCGAAGTAAAGGATTATCATCCCGCTCACGGGCGGCCGTTCGACCGTGCGGAGGACGGCCTTCGTGATGACGGCCAGGGTGCCTTCGGAGCCGGTGACGAGCTGGCCGAGGTCGAGGACGTTGTGGCCGAGCGCGCGTTCGAGCTGATAGCCGCTTGAATTCGCGGTCAGGTTGGGCGTCTTGGCCCGAATGAGGGCCCGGTTCTCGCGGATGAGATTGTAGATCTCGCGGTAGATTCTCGGTTCGGTGGTCTCGCCGGAGATCCATTCCTTGAACGGCGCCTGGCGCACATCCGCTGGCCCGGTGGTGATGGCCGTGCCGTCGGCCAGGACCAGCTCGAGGGACTGAACGTATTTGATGATGGAGCCGTACTTGATGGAGCTGACGCCGGAGGCGTTGGTGGCGATCATCCCGCCGATGGTGCAGCAGGTGCCCCCGGGCGGATCGGGCGGAAGATGGCGGCCGAACCGCTCCAGAACCTGGTTGATTCTGGCGTAGCTGGCGCCGGCGGGTGCGGTGACGGTCTGATCGTGGACGTCGATCTCGTTGGCCCGGCCCATGTACGCAACGGTGTCGATGATGATGCCGGAGCCGAGGCAGGCGTCAAGCGGGCTGGTGCCTCCGCCGCGGACGGTGGCGGGGACGCCGTGGGCCTGGCACCACTTCAGTGTCTTGACGATGTCCTCGCGGTCACGCGGCCGGACCACGGCCAGAGGCAGGACCTGGTAGATGCCCGCGGCCGTGCTGTACATCGCCCGGGCCAGGTCGTCGGCGAGGACATTGCCCGAAAGCTCATGGGCAAGGTCGTCGAGAATCGTGGAAGTGGCGGGCGTCATGCTCGTTTGAGGGGCCTCTCCTCGGTCGATTGCTCTGAACAAGCGTCAAACCAATTCTAGAGAAATGCCCCCCCCAATACAATCACGTGTTCGCGGTGCACAGTGTGTATTTGTTTCAGGCCGCGTGGGAGGATGCTCGTGTCAAATGTCGAATGACGAATCACGAATGCCGAATCAACCTGCCAATGACGGAAGTCGAATTCTGTCATTCGTCATTCGCTCATTCGTCATTCCCTTGGCGTCCTTGGCGTCTTGGCGGTTAGTCTCTCCCTCTTGCTTCGTCGTTCGTCATT
>CAYXNI010000285.1:3011-4099 GCA_964466285.1 uncultured Planctomycetota bacterium
TTCGTCATTCTTCACCCGCGCGATTTTCCTTCCGGTCGAACCAGTCCGGTCCGGTGCGGTATCCTTCCTCGTCCTTGCGGCGTCCCCTCTTGAACAGGTCGCGGCGGTTCAGGTACGAGAAGATGTTCCGCACCATCTTCTTGCGCCGGTTGCTCTGTCTTCGCTCTTCCATCAGCCAGGTTCCTCACCGGCCGCGGGCCGGGACGCCCATATTATAAGCGGCATGACTCACACCGCAACTGCCCGGCATCGGCGACGCGAACACAAATCAGTTGACTCTCGCGGGCGGAAAACCTATATAATTACTGATAGGGGGGCGAACCGGCTGCGTGCCATGCGGGGCGCGCAAAGAAATGAGGAGCCGTGTATGTACCGGTCATGGCGGGGCTTGGTGATCGTGTCTTTGATCCTGGCGGCGCTTGCAGCCGGATGTCGACGAAAAGAGACGAGTGCCATCCTGATTTCAAAGGACGGAAAGAGCACGGCCCGCGTCGAGAAATCCGGCGACACCGAACGGCTGATCCGGGACGGCCAGGTGATGGCCGAGGCCCCCGAGGTCCGCAATCCGGTGTTCTGCCCTGACAACAGCATCGTCTACGCCACCAAGGAGACCGGCGGCAAGTACGCGGTCATGAAAAACAACACGGTTATCAGCAAGGGCCTCGACGAAATCTCCGAGGTCGTACCCCCAAAAGATAGGCAAGGGACGCCGGTGATATGGGGCATGCGGGACGGCAAGCGGGTGATCGAGAAGGACGGCAACAATCTGGCCGATGGGTACGATTCCCCTGTCGACCCGGTGGTCAGTGACGACGGCCAGACCGTGGCCTTTCAGGCGACCCACGAGGGCAAGAAGGTGATTGTGAAGGATCGGGTCCGCTACGGGGCGGCGTACAGCATGACCGGCGCCTGGGCGATGAGTCCGAACGGGCGTTCCGTGGCCTTCGCCGCAACGCACGAGGGCAGATGGTTCCTTATCCGCGACAACTACCAGGTCGGCACCGAGTATGACGGTGTCGCTTATCCGGTGTTCAGCCCCGACAGCTTGTCGCTTGCCTTTGTCGCGCGCTTGAAGGAGAAGTGGTTGG
>CAYXNI010000286.1:0-4099 GCA_964466285.1 uncultured Planctomycetota bacterium
TGAGGTCGCTTTCTAATCCTTGGCAACCACGCCCAGCCCCGGCCCCTCCGGCACGTTGACGAGCCCGTCCTCGACCGTCGCCCCACGGAACGGGTCCTCCGCCAGCAGCAGATTCCCGTCCAGGTCAACGAAGTCCATCCAGCCCGCGATCTGTGCGGCCGCGGTGATCGCCAGCGAGCTCGATGTCATGCAACCGGCCATCAGCCGAAGCCCCAGCTCGCGCGCCCGGGCCACGATCCGGCGCGCCTCGCACAAGCCGCCGCTTTTCACCAGCTTGATGTTCACTCCGTCCACGGCGCCGTCAAGCCGGTCCACGTCGCTGACCGTGTGGCAGCTCTCGTCTGCGAAGATGGGCACCGCGGACGCCTGGCGCACCCGGCGCAGCCCGTCGATGTCCCACCGTGCGCAGGGCTGCTCGACGAGTTCGATTCCGAACTCCGTCAGCCGGCCGATCTTTTCAATGGCCTCGTCCGCTGTCCACGCCGCGTTCGCGTCGACACGGATCGGCAGGCGCGTCACCCGGCGTATCGCTGTGAGGCAGGCGACGTCGCTGTCGCCGCCGACCTTGATCTTCAGCACTTTGTACCTGCCACCGGCTTCTTCGGCGCCGCGGGCCATCGTGTCCGGGTCGGCGATGCCGATCGTGTACGAGGTCGGCATGGTGCATTTCCCCGGCGCGCCGAGCAGGTTCCATACCGGGCGGCCGGTCTGTTTCCCTCGGATGTCCCACAGCGCGGCATCCAGCGCCGCCAGCACGGACATGCTCCCGCCCAGTTGCTCGGCGCACTTCGCCACGATCACATCGACGGGGACATCCTGTGCGATGGCGCCAAGGGGAGAGGGGGCGAAGCGTTCGAGCGCCGCGATCGCGGATTCCGCCGTCTCGCTGTAGAAGCTTGTCGGTTCCGCCTCGCCCAGCCCGACGCACCCGCCCACTTCGAGCTCGACGACCACGTTGTGGCGCACGTCCGTGGACTGGCGGCTGATTGTGAACGTGCGCCGCAGCCTCAGGTCAATCTGCCGCCACGTGAGCTTCACAACGCCAGCCCCTCCCGTCCTCAGTCGAGTCACCACTCACCACTTTTCACCCAAGAATCGCCTCGACCGCATCCGCCAGCGGCCCCGCGCCGAACTTCACCGGATCCGTCGCCGGCAGCCCCGTCTCGTCGTTCACCCGCCCGACCGCGCGGTGCGCGGCGTGTGCGTCCAGTTCCGCGCAGTTCAGCGAGACCGCGATCACCTTCGACGGATAAAGGTACCGGCACAGGTCTTCGTGCATTCGGATCGATTCATTGATCGGGGGGATCAGCCCGCCATGCCGCTGGTACTGCCGCGTCGGATTGTGGCAGAAGATCATCGCGTCGGGCGCCGACCCGTGGATCAGTCCCAGCGTCACCGCCGAGAAGCCCGGATGCACGATCGCCCCCTGTCCCTCAACCAGGAACACCTCGTGCGGCTCGCGGTTCAGGAGCTCCTGCTCTATCGCGCCGGAAACGAAATCGGAAATCACGTGGTCGATCGGCACGCCGCGCCCGGAGATCATGATCCCGATCTGGCCCGTGGCCACGAAATCCGCGTCCCGGCCGCGCCGCTCGAGTTCCAGCGTCAGCTCGAGCGACGCGTGCATCTTGCCGATGTTTCCGTCGCTCCCGACCGTGAGCACGCGCTTCGACTTGAGCTTGCTCGCCAGGTTGCTGCCGATGGGGATGTCGTCGTTCGGCTTCCTCACGTCATAGATCCGGGACCTGTTCTTCCGGGCAAGTTCGGCCAGCTCCGGGTCATCGTTAAGGAACCTGTGCAGCCCGCTCACAACGTCGAGCTTCGCGTTGAGCGCGTCGATCAGGTGCCGGCGCCAGTCCTCCGGCAGTCGCCCGCCGGCGGGGGCGATCCCGATGACGAGCGTCCGCGGCGCGAGCGGGAGCGCCGAGGTGACGTCCTGGACGACGGGCAGCCCTCGCCCGACCCCGAGCACCGGCTCGATGTCCTCGCCCGCGTGCTGCGAGTCCAGAATCCCCACCACGTCCTCCCGGCAGTATCGCACGATCCCGGCCGCGGCCTTGGACTGGTAGCGGTCCATGTGCCCTTCCGTCACGATCAGCATCTTCTTCCATGGACTGCGGTTCACTGCTGCTGCTCCACGTCTTTCGGGCGGGGCAACTGATCCCTCAGTTCGCGTGCCGCCGCCTCGACATCGTCGGCCGCGATGACCGCCGTGCACACCGCCGCGCGGTCTCCGCCCGCCTCGATCACCTGCGGCAGGTTCGCGGCGTTGATGCCGCCGATGGGAAATGCGGGAATAGCGATCTCCGCCGCGGCCGCCCGGACGAACTCGGTGCCGGCCAGGCGGCTCGGCGCCTTCGTCTGCGTGTCGAATATCGTGCCGACGCCGATGTAGTCCGCGCCGCCGGCCTCGGCCCGCCGTGCCTCTTCGATCGAGTGCGTGGTCAGCCCGATGATCGCGTTGGCGCCCAGCAGCTTCCGCGCTTCCGTGCAGGGCAGGTCGGTCTGGCCCAGGTGAACCCCGTCGGCGTCGCAGGCCGCGGCGATGTCGGCGCGGTCGTTCACAACAAAGAGCGCGCCGGCCTCGGCCGTGACACGCCGCAGCCGCTTCGCGGAGTCGAGGAACGGGCCGCCCTGCAGTTCTTTCTCGCGGAGCTGGATGATCTCGGCGCCTCCGCGGATCGCGGCGGCTGTCACGTCGGCCACGTCCCGGCCGCGGCACAGGCTCGCGGTGACGATCACATAGAGCCGGGCGTCGCGGAGCCGGGCGCGCCGCCCCAGCAACCCGCATTCGATCGCGTAGACTTCGTATCGAAGCGCCTCGGCGAGCGACGCGGCGTCGCCCGGTGCCGCGTCGCCCGAGACCGTTCCGGCCGGCGCCGCGATCTTGGCGTACTCCTCGATCACGCGCAGCGCTTCCTCGAGCCGCTTGAGTGCGGCCGCCGCCACATCGGCGTCGCTGTCGCGGCGTCCCTCCAGCGCGGTTCCGATCTGCGTGCCGACGTCGCCCGGCGTGTCCCGCGCCGCGAGCAGCCGGCCCGTCCCAGCGTCGAGCGATCGGGCCAGCTCGCGGAGCCTGTGGCGGAGTTCCTTGAGCCGGCGGGTGTATTCGTCCGAGTCGAGCACGAATCGCGCGTACTCCTCCGCCACCCGGGCCGCCTCGCGCGCCCGGTTCAGGTTCGCGTCGATGATCCGCCACACGCCGTGCCAGCGTTTCGTCAAAGAGTCATCCTCCTGTTCCGTGCCCATTATTCGGCTTGCCCGGCCCCAAGTCAACAAGCAGTCATCAGTAATCAGTGACCAGTCACCAGTAGCCAGTCATCTGCGCCCCCGGCAGCTTTGGCGGGCAACGCTGGCATTGGTCAATCGCCCGATTTAGGCGATCGGCGATCTTGACTTTTGACGGATCATGTGTATCATAGCTGTTCTTGTCGTATTGCTTTCGAGGACGGCCCAGATGATCCAGGCGCTGCTCGGCAAAAAAGTCGGAATGACCGCCGTCTACAACGACGCCGGCGAACTCCTCCCCGTCACTGTCATTGAACTCGGCCCCTGCACCGTTGTCCAGGTCAAGACCGCGGACAAGGACGGATACGCCTCCCTGCAACTGGGCTTCGAGGAACGCAAGCCCAAGAACGTCACCAAGCCCGTGCAGGGCCACTACGCAAAAAGCGGCACCGGCCCGAAGCGCTTCCTCCGCGAGGTCGGCTGGGACGGCGCCGACGACCTCAAGCCGGGAGCGGTCCTCAAGGCCGACCTGTTCACCGGCCAGAAACGCGTCGACGTTATCGGCACGACCACTGGCAAGGGCTTCCACGGCGTCGTCAGGCGGCATGGTTTCAAGGGCGGCCCCAGGACCCACGGCCAGTGCGACCGGCTTCGCGCCCCAGGCTCCATCGGTCAATCATCGTACCCCTCCCGCGTCCTGAAGGGGACTCGGATGGCCGGCCGGATGGGCGGCTCCCGCCACACGGTCCGCAACCTCAAGGTCGTGCGGGTGGACCAGGAGCGGAACGCCCTGCTAGTGGAAGGCCCGGTCCCAGGGCCCACGAACAGCTACGTCATCGTCCGCCGCGCCGGCTGACGCCGCGCGGGCTGA
>CAYXNI010000287.1:0-4098 GCA_964466285.1 uncultured Planctomycetota bacterium
GCAGGCCCACCGCCTCGAGCGACCGCAGGACCCGCTTCGCACACCGCTTCCGCCGAAACAGAGGGGCGTGCCACCGCTGGATGCGCATCGCGTGCAGCACGCGATAGCCCGCCCGCGCCGCCTTCGACTTCTTCACCACCGTGGGCGAGAACGGCCGCACGAACGGGCTCGCCGGCCCCCAGTGGTCGAACACCAGATCGCCGTGCAGGAACAACGCATTGCCCAGCCGGACGTGCGACGGATGCCAGTCCAGGTTCGGCGTCCGACCCGACAACTCCGCCAGGTGTTCCGCGAACAGATCCAGGTTATCGTGGTTCCCCATCACATAGAGAATCCGGCACTGCGGATGCGCCTCGGCGAACTCTCGCAGCCAGTCCACCGCCGCCCGCACCGTCTCTTCGATCGTCGGCAGCGTCGTCCAGCGAAAGTCAAAGACGTCGCCGTTCAGGACAAAGAAATCCGACTCCGCCGCGGCGGCCTTGATCCGATCCATGTATCGGTGAGCGGCAGACCAGTGTGCAAACAGATGCAGGTCGGAGACGACGTGACCCAGTCGCAATCGGCTCCCCTCCGGCGGTCCTGTATCACGCAGTGTCATTCCCAGCATTCTACCAGAAAAGCCCCCGGTTCGAGGCGCAAAAACCGCAGAAATCGCGAGGGATCAGTTGCGTGAGGCGCACAGCCGGGGGCGGCTGTGCCACAGCGGCCCTGGGCCGCACAGAGACTGTCCGTGTGGCACAGGCGCCCTCGCCTGTGCAAGAGCCGAAGGCGATGGTGAGGACCCGGCCGCAAGTTACTGCCCCTCGATCCTCTCCCCCACCTGCTCCCATTCTTCCCACAGCGCCTTCAGTTTCTCGCTCTGTCGCTGGTGCTCGCGGCTCAGTTCCCGCAGGCTGTCCAGTGCGCCGGACTGTGCGGCGGCCGCCATGCCCTCGTTCAGGTGCGCCAGCTCCCGCTCCGCCCGCTCGATCTCCTTCTCGAGCTGATTCAGCCGCCGCCGGAGCTTGTTATCCTCCTTCCGCGCAGCCTCCCGCTCCGCCCAGCTCTGGCGCTTGTCCGTGCCGCCCGCTCCGTTCGCCGCCTTCGCCCCTGCCCGATGCTCGGCCCTCCACGCCACGTACTCTTCCCACCCGCCAAGAATAGTCCGCACCTCGCCGCCATCGATCGCCCAGATTTGCGTCGCGAGCGCCTGCACCAGGTACCGGTCGTGGCTCACGAACACCGCTGTCCCGTCAAAGTCCTGCAGCGCGGCCTGGATGATCTCCATCGACGCGATATCCAGGTGGTTCGTCGGTTCGTCCAGCATCAGGAGATTCGCGTTCCGGATCATCAGCCGCGCCAGGAGCACCCGGCTCCGCTGTCCGCCGCTCAGTTGCCCGACCTGCTTGAGCGCGTTGTCACCCGTCAGCAGCAGGCTTCCCAGCAGCGTCCGCGCCCGTTCCTCCGTCACGCCCTTCCCCGCATCGCGGACCGCCTCGAGCGCCGTGATGTCGGGGTCCAGCTCCGCGTGCGTCTGCGACAGGTACCCGACGTGGACATTCGCCCCGAGCCGCACCGTCCCCGCCAGCGGCGGCAGTTCGCCCATCAGCGTCCGCACCAGCGTCGTCTTGCCCGTCCCGTTCGCGCCCACCACCGCCACCCGCCCGCCCCGCACAAGCTCCAGCCCCTTCGCCTCCAGCAGCGGCTCCGCCGGCTTGTACCCCACCGTCAGCCCCTCCGCCCGCAAAACCATGTCGCCCGTCCGCTTGGCCGCCGACAGCTTCAAGCTGATCGTCCGGTGCTCCTGCGGACGCGCCACCGCCTCGTCTCGCTTGAACCGCTCGAGCCGGGTGCGCCGCCCCTTCGCCTCGTTCGTCCGCTGGCTGCCCATGTGGATGCGGATGAATTCCTCGGTCTTCGCGATATACTCCTGCTGCGCCTCCCACTCCTGCATCCGCTCGCTGTGCCGGGCCGCCCGAAGCGTCAGGTACTTGCTGTACGGCCCCGGATATGTCTCCAGCCGCCGGAAGGCGATGTCCCACGTGCTCGTCGTCACGTGATCCAGCAGGTAGCGGTCGTGCGAGACCACGACCAGGGCGCCGCGGAACGATCCGAGCCAGCGCTCAAGCCACTCGCACGACTCGATGTCCAGGTGGTTCGTCGGCTCGTCCAGCAGCAGCAGGTCGGGCGGCCGGAGCAGCAGCTTGCCCAGGTACGCCCTCGTCCGTTGCCCGCCGCTCAACTGCGAGAGCGGCCGGTCCCACATCTCACGCGGGAAACCCAGGCCCGTCAGCACCTGCTCGATCCGCGTCGCGCAGTCATAACCCCCCAGCACCTCGAACCGGTGCTGCAGCGCACCGTACCGCGTCACATGGTCGGGGTCATCACCCATCCGTTCCGCCAGATCGTGCAGCTCCTGCTCCATCTGGCGGAGGTCGGCGAAGACTTCCTGCATCGCGGCGTGGATCGTGGTCCCATCGAGCGCCGGCGGGTCCTGCGGCAGGTGGCCGATCCGGATCCCGTGGCGGCGGTGGATATCTCCTGCCGTCGGCTCCAGTGTGCCCGCGATCATCCGCAGCAGCGTCGTCTTCCCCTCGCCGTTCGGCCCGACCAGCCCGACGCGGTCCGACTCGCCAATCCGGAAGTTGACGGCCCGGAGCACCTCCTCCGCCCCGAACGCCAGCCCCACGTTTTCCGCGATGACGAACGACATTGAACTCATCCCAAACGTTACAGCTTATTGATTCTACCGGCGCGCGGAACGGAGGGCAAGCCGCACAGACGACGCCCCTGCGTCGGAGCGTGGCTCACTTGACACCCACACGGTCTGTGGCTAGGCTGAGGGGGGTGAAGGAAACCGAGAGACCGCCACTGAAGAAGAGGATGTCACCCGCGATGACCTGGTTCCTGCTCGTCTATCTCGTCGTCTACGGCGGCATCCAGGCTTACTTCTTCGTGAAGGTGCGCATCGCGTTCCCCCGTTTGGGCCACTGGTCGATCGCCCTTGGGGCTTTTCTGTTGCTGATGCTGGCCGCTCCGCTGGCCAGCCGGTGGCTCGAGCACGCGGGCCTCGTACACGTACCACGAGTCCTCTCGACCGTCGGGTACATCTGGGCGGCGATCTCGTTCTGGTTCTTCCTGCTCTTCCTCGCGTCTGACGTCTGGAACCTCGGTGTTTGGCTCGCCGCAAAGAAGTTGCCCGCAGCGGCAGGAATCGCCCTGCCCGCGCGCCCCACGTTCCTGGCGTTCGCCACCCTGGCCGCTATCGGGACCGTGTACGGGCTGTATGGGGCGTCCAATATCCGGATCAAGGAGTTCACCTTCCGCACGCCCCGCCTGCCTGCCGGTTCTGCGCCCATCCGGCTCGTCCAGATCAGCGACGTCCACCTCGACCTCGTCGTCGGGCAAGGGCGGCTGGAGAAGATCGCCCGCCTGATCGAACAGGCGCGGCCCGACATCCTCGTCAGCACGGGCGACCTGGTCGACTCGTCGCTCGACCGGGCACAGGCACTGTCCGCCGTGCTCCGGGCTGTGCACGCGCCGCTCGGGAAGTTCGCCGTGACCGGCAACCACGAGTTCTACGCGGGGCTGGACAAGAGCCTGGCGTTCCACGAGGCCGCAGGGTTCCGCATGCTGCGCGGCGAATCGGTCGTGGTCGCCGACGGACGCCTTCGCATCGCCGGCGTCGACGACCCCGGCCACGCGGCGGTCCGGTCGAAACTTACAGACGAGAACATGGCCCTGCCCACGGCCGACGGCCGAGAGGCAACCATCCTCCTTAAGCATCGCCCGACTGTCGCGGCCGAGGCGCTGGGCCGGTTCGACCTTCAGCTTTCCGGCCACGTCCACGGCGGGCAGGTGTTCCCGTTCGGATACATCGTCCGCCTGTTCTTCCCCCTGACGCCCGGCTTCCACCGGCTCGAGAAGAACTCAGCGCTCTACGTGAGCTACGGGACCGGCACCTGGGGCCCGCCGATGCGGGTCTGTGCGCCGCCCGAAGTCACCGTCATCACAATCACCCCGGCCGAAGAAGCGAGGTGAGGCGGGGGCATGGGAGCGGGGGGGCATGGGGGACAAAGGACAGGTGACAGGTGATCGGTGGGCGGGAGGAGCGCAGGA
>CAYXNI010000288.1:0-4083 GCA_964466285.1 uncultured Planctomycetota bacterium
CGACGCGGCGACGGTGAGCGCCCTGGCGGTGATGACGAAGACGTTCTGGCGAATGCGTTTGAGGACGAGGATGCCGGCGACGGCGCCAATGGCCACCGCAGGGAGCAGCAGGAGGTTGATCTGGAGCGACTCGGGCGTGATCATCCCGCGCGCGCACATGAACGGCACCTTGAACGTGTTGAGGAGCAGGAAGTACCAGGCGCTTGTGCCGACGAACTCGTGCTTGTCGAGCCGCATGGCAAGGAAGTAGATGATGGCCAGCGGCCCCGCGGCGTTCCCGATCATCGTGGTGAACCCGGCGAGTATGCCGATGACGGCGGCGAACCACCACTGGGTGGGGATCGGGCGGCCAGGGTCGCGGTTCCGCCACCATTCCAGGGCCAGCAACGCGAGCACGATCCCGCCGATAATCCGCCGGAGTTGCGCGTCATTTATGCGGCCGAGTGCGCAGTATCCGATGAGGATTCCGGCGACGGCCCACGGCGCCAGCCGGAGGATGTGCGGCCAGACCGCGTGGCGGCGGTAGTAGGCCACCGCGATGACGTCGCCCGCGATCAAGATCGGCAGCAGAAGCCCGACCGACGCTTTCGCGGGCAGGACGAACAGCATCAGGACGATCGCGAGGATGCCGACGCCCGGAATGCCGGTCTTGGAGACGGCTATGAGGACTGCTGAGATTCCGAGGGCAACCCAGTTGAGCAGTGTCGGTTCAAACATGCACGGGTCCGCCTGATAGTGCCGCTGTGGTTAACCTGACAAGAGCCGAAGAGACTACCTGACCGCAGGCCGGAAGTCAAATCCGGCCGCGACCAGTGGCGAATGACGGCAGGCCGCAACGCGAACGGCTTTGGTCCTGCTTACGCTTGTGTCAGGGCTGCCTGGCCGCTAACATGGAAAGCCATAACGAAGACAGGCCGGCCGTGGCGTCAGGTCCGACAGGCACGCATTGGTTCAGAAGGAGCGAGGGCCGTGAGAATGGGTCGATGGACTGCGGCTGCGGGCGGGGCGTGTGCAGGCGTGTTTTGCCTTTTGTTGAGCGGCTGCGCGGCTTATCGCGGCGAGGGGCTGACGCCCATCACGGCCTGGCCGCCGCTGCCGGCCGGCGCTGAGAGAAGCATCCGTCTTCAACTGTCGGGATCTGTCACGCTCAACGGCGAGGAGGAGGGCATCACCGCCGCCGGCCTCGGGATGTGGCAGAAACAGGCGGAGATGGCGTACCGCGAGTCCGGGCTCTTCTCTTTTGTGACCGCCGTCAGGTCGGCGGACACGGACCTGCGAGCGGAGATACGGGTTGAGCAGCGGACGAAGTACAACTGGACAGTGCGCCAGATCTCAGGCCTGACGGTCTGGATCATCCCCAACCGGGTGACGGATGAGCTGGTCCTCAAGACGACGATCAGGGACCGGCAGGGCCGGGTGCTTGTCAAGCTGCGGAAGGCGGAAACGATCGCGACGTGGGAGCAGTTGTTCCTTGTGTTCTACACACCGTTCGCATTCCCGCCCTCGGTGCACCGGCGGACGGTCTTTGACCTGAACCGGGCCACGCTGATCGAGGCAAGGGAGGCAAACATCCTGTGAGACAACTGAAGGGCAAACAGGCGACGGTGATGGGGCTCGGCCGGTTCGGCGGCGGAGTGGGCGTCGCCCGCTTCCTCCTCGAACAGGGCGCCGCCGTCACCGTGACCGACGAGGCGAGCGAGGACAAGCTCCGCGAGTCGATCGCGGCCGTTGGGGACGGCGTCACCTATCACCTGGGGGGGCATCGGAGCGGGGATTTCACGGACACGGACCTCGTCGTGGCGAACCCGGCGGTCAAGCCGAACTCGGAATGGCTTCGGCTCGCCCGCGAGGCCGGCGTCGAGATCACGACGGAGATCAACCTGTTCTTCGAGCGGTGCCCCGGCCGGATCATCGGCGTGACGGGCAGCGTGGGAAAGACGACGACCGCGTCGATGATCGGCCACGCGCTCGCAGGGCCGCAGACGTGGCTGGGCGGGAACATAGGCCGCTCGCTCCTGTCCGAACTCGACAGGATCACGCCGGACGGCCTGGTCGTGCTGGAGCTTTCGAGCGCCCAGCTCTACTGGCTGGGGCCGACGGGCCGGGCGCCAAACGTGTCGGTCGTCACTAACATCACACCGAACCACATCGACTGGCACAGTTCGATGGAAGAGTACGTCGGGGCGAAGAAGAACGTCGTCGCCAATCAGTCGGTCGGCGACGTCGCGGTGCTGAACCACGACGACGAAGTCCTGCGGGCCTGGGCGGGCGACTGCAAGTCGAGGGCGCTCTTCTGGAGCACGAGAGAAGAGCTTGCGGAAGGGGTGTTTGTTCGCGACGGGCGGCTCGTGGCGCGAAGCAACGGCCGCGAGACCGTTGTGCTTGAAACGCGCAAGATGACCGTGCCTGGCGCGCACAACGTGGAGAATGCGGCCGCGGCCGCCGCGGCGTGTGCGGTGGTGAACGCGCCGCTCGACAGTGTGGGGAAGGCGCTGGCCGGGTTCGAGGGGGCCGAGCACCGGCTCGAATTCGTCCGCGAGGTCAGCGGCGTGCGGTACTACAACGACTCGAAGGCGACGACGCCGGCGTCGTCGCTGGCGGCGCTGCGGTCGTTCGGGCAGCCGACCGTGCTCATCCTGGGCGGGCGCGACAAGGGGATGAGCTACGACGAACTGGCCGACGAGCTCGACCGGTTCGCCCAGGCGGGCCGGTGCCGCTCGGTGGTGCTGATGGGGGAGATGGCCGAGCCGCTTGACCGGGTGCTGACGACACGGGCGCCGCGAGTGGACCGTGTCCGAGCGGGCTCGTTCAATGAGGCAGTCCGCATGGCCGCCGAGCGCGCGAGGTGCGGGGACGTGGTGCTGCTTTCGCCCGCCTGCACGAGCTTCGACATGTTCAACAACTTCGAGGAGCGAGGCCGCGCGTTCAAGGAAGCGGTGGGGCGGTTGTAAGGGCGGGGGGAGCGCGGGCGCATGGGCAAGCGGGCGCAGGGGCAAGGCGCCTGTCGGCCGGGGCTCGCACGCGACGAACCTGACGATCAACACGGCAGACGCGATGGGCGCATGCATGAAACAAGGGCACGGCTCACTGGCCGTGCCCCTGGTGTTTTTCTTGCCGGCTGCCGCGGTCCTTCGCTATTTGGGTTCCATACCGGCGGCGGGCTCGGCGGTGCCGCCCTTGGCAGCGGGAGCGGATACGGCCACGGAGCTGGGCTTGAGGAAGAGGTAATAGAGCTTGCCTTCGTTCTGGGCGCGGCCTGCGAGCTGGCCGGCCTCGGCGCCGATGCCCATGTAGACGTCGCACCGCCCGGCGGCGCGGATGGCCCCGCCCGCGTCCTGGTCGAGTGCGAAGCCGACGTAGGGCGTTTCCATTACCTTGCCGCCGACCCGCTGCGGCAGTGTCGTTGAGATGAAGGTCAGGCTGGCCGGCGGGAAGATCTTCTTGTCGGTGGCGATGGACCGCATCGTGGTGACCGGCTCGTTCAGGCAGCCGCGTGGGCGTCCGTCCGAGATGATGTCAAAGAAGACGTAGCGGGGGTTCCGCCACGTGTACTGCTTCACTTGGCCGGGGTAGCGGCGGAAGTAGTCGAGCATGTCGGGCAGGCCGGCGCGCTTTACGATCTTGCCGTCGCGGACGAGCTCGGCGCGGATGCTCTTGTACTCGTGGCCGTTGTTGGCGGCGTAGCCGACGGTCATTTCGCGTCCGTCGGGCATGCGGAGCCGCGCGGAGCCCTGGATGTGGGCGACGTAGGCCTGGAACGGGTCGGCCATCCAGACCAGCTCGTTGCCCTTGTACATCTCCGAGGTCTCGATCGTGCGGCGGTCGGGCATCGGCGTTGACGGGTTGCCGTCCGGCAGCTTGACCAGGTCGGCTGGCTTCTTATAGAGCGGGCACTTGAACTTCGCCGTCTCCTGCTCGGACGCGTCGAAGATCGGCGTGTAGTAGCCGGTGAAGAGCACCGTGCCGCGGTTGTCGCAGCCGACGGAGATGTAGACGTCGAACTTCTCACGAATCGCCGCGTTCAGCGCCTGCGGCGACAGGCGCGAATCGAGCAGCTTCAGGAACGTTTCGAGGCTGGCGATG
>CAYXNI010000289.1:0-4082 GCA_964466285.1 uncultured Planctomycetota bacterium
GCCGCCTTCTGCGCCGCCGTCCGCGCCTCTGTTACCCGCTGCAGTGTCCCCGCCTCGTGCTGGGTGTACCCCTTTACGGTCTCCACGAGGTTCGGAATCAGGTCCCACCGCCGCTTCAACTGCACGTCGATCTGCGACCACGCGTTTTGCACCTGGTTCCGCAGCCGCACCAGGCTGTTGTACGCCCCCCACATCCACAACAGGCCGATCAGCACCAACCCGCCGATCACGATCAGAACGATCACGAGAGGGTCCATCTTCGTCCTCCCTTCCTCTAATGCGGCCCCGAGCCGCAGGTTACACAAATCAATGCCGAATACACTACACCCGCGCACACAGCCAAACCCGATTCCCCCCCCCTAATTCACCATTCCTTCGTCACTCGTGATTCTTGCCGCCCCAAAGCACATCGTTAAGGAACGACCCCACCTTGTCCTCTCTTGCGGCGTCCGGGCGTTCGGCCTCTCGAGCCTTCCTGAGGCCCGTGATCACGGCGTCGACCTCGCCCCCGTCGAACCACAGCCCGTGGCCCTTCTTGCACCGGTCGATCATCACCCCCTCGCCCGGCCCGACCAGCACCTTCGCCATCCGGCCTCGGCAATACGGGCACTTCCGCGTCTTCTCCTCCGTCTTCTTCGTCAGCGCCCGGCCCAGTTCGTCCGCCTCCAGTTGCAGCGTCCCGAGCAAAAGCCCCAACTCCTCCTTGTCAAACCACACGCCGCCGCAGGACGCACAGATGTCCAGTTCGATCTTCTGGTACTCGACCACAATCATCTCTTCCCGACAGGCCGGACAGATCATGTTGTTTCCTCCAGGGTTGCTTGCCTGATTATGCCTCAAACGGCGGCCGTGTCAATGGCGAAGTGTCGCCTGCGCAACGCTCACTGGCCCGCCGGGGGCCGAAGATGACCGAGCGTGGATGTTCTCAGCACGGGCGCTCGTCCCCGGAAGAGACTGCACGAATCGGGTGTCGGGTGGCACGGGAGAAGGCCAGGCGTGGAGTTCGCTGATTGCGCAGGCCCGGTCTGCGGAAATCCGCGCCGTGATTTCCTCTTTGCGGCCGGCGGTTCGCCGGTTGCCTGGTGAGGCTGAACGAGTCGAAGAACGCCCGGGTCTCGGTCTTCCGGGCGATTGAGGACTGAGCGCTTCTCTCCGTCTCTTGCTTTTCCGCAAGGGCAAGGAACTCAGGCCGCGCCGGAGGCCTCCAGGCGCTCCCGCAGGGCGGTGATGGCGTGGTTGTGGATCTGGGAGACGCGGGAGCGTGACACACTGAGTTCACTGGCGATATCCTTTTGCATCCGCTCCTGGAAGTAATACTGGACAATGACGCTTCGCTCGGTTTCCGGGAGTGTGGTGAGGGCGGCCTGGAGGGCGGTGAGCTGGTCGGCCAGTTCGGCTTCGTCCTCGGGGTTGGTGCTGTGTCGGTCGGCAACCAGCTGGCCCACGCTGAGGTTGGCATCGGCTTCGTCGTCGGTCGTGTCGAGCGCGACGAAAGCGGCGGGCCGAGACTTGCACATCAAGCGGCCCAGCTCGGCGCCAGACATGCCCAGGATGCGAGCGACCTTGGACATGTCCGGCGGGTCAAAGGCGGAGGACTTCGCTTTTTCCATCGCGGCGTCCAGTTGGGCGGCGCGGCGCCGGGCCGTTCGAGGGACCCAGTCATGCTCGCGCAGTTCGTCGAGGATCGCGCCGCGGATTCGGGGCACGGCGAAGGTGGTGAATTCGATGCCGCGGGAGATGTCGAAATCATGCACGGCCGAGATCAGGCCGATGACGCCGGCCGCGATGAGGTCCTGGTCGTCCAGGATGCGGGGCAGGTAGAGGGACATTCGGCTGAACACGTAGTGTACGAGGGGGAGGAACTCGCAGATGAGTTCTTTCCGGGCCTTGCGGTCCTTGCGTTTCTTGTAGCGCTGCCACTTCTGGCGGTGTCTGGTCAACATCGTCAACTCCAGGTATTAGGAGGGGGCCTGTGTCAGGCGGTTACGGCGGCGGCGCCGGACGTGCTCGCTTGTACGCAGCTCGCGAGCACAGGGCTCGGGGCGCTGCAACGCCACCGGCGCAGGTCGGAGAGGACCTTGGACAGCTCGCGGCGCCGGACTTCGAGGAGGCGTTCGTTGTCTTGTTCCAGAGAAACGGTCTTCTGGATGGTGCCGATGATTTCGTCAAAGACGGGGTTGAGCATCCCGGCGACCTTCTCCCGTTCCATGCAGGATGCGGATACCCAATGGGTCCGCAAGGGAGCGAGCTCGGTCTCGAGTTGCTCGATCTGGCCGAGTACCGCGTCCTTCTGGTCGATGAGTTCGACGAACTCCGAGAGGTCGCCTCCGTCGCCCAGGCAACGGCGCTGGCGGGAGGTAAGGCCGAACAACATCTGGTAAAGGACGGATTCCTCGGAATAACCCGCCACCAGTTGTGCGGCGGCGTGCTTGCCGAACGAGACAGGAATCTTTTCCGCGTGGGCGGTTTTCATCGCGTTCCCTCCTCTTCTGCCATAGAAACCGGGTGGCCGGTGTTCTTGGCTCAACGCGGGGATGGGCCACCACGCCCACCCGCTGATCCCAATTCCCAAAGAAACCTTCGAGACGTGCTGTTCCCCTCAAGCAATTGGCGTGCCGGAGCCGGGCGGCAGGCTCAGGGCCGGGAGCGCTTAATCCGTAACGTCTGTGACATCAGCCCGTTGTGAATGCAAAAGATTTGAGAGAACGTTGTGGAGAGTGCCTCGGCGGCGGCTATCACCTATCAAAATGATAGACCCGCCGTGTACGTTTTTGCGACGGAGAGACGTGAGATGCACAGTTGCGAGGCGGGCGAGTTGGATGGATCAGACAGGTCGGACACGTCGGACGAGTGGGACAGGTCGGGTTAGGGGTGTGGTGCCGCGACTCTTGAGGCAGTTGACTGCTCTCAAAGGACGCGGAGCGCGCTTGAATCTTGCAATCGGACTGGAATCCGCTATCATTTCTTTCATGTTTGAAACGTACCTGATGATGTTTCGGACGCTCTGGGCGGACGCCGGTGCGGCGCTCTGGGCGATGGCGATCTTCGCCGTGGGGTTCGCTCTGGCGTTCCCTGTGGTTCGCTACGAGGTCAAAGGCCTCATGGCCCTCCCGCAGTGGATGCTGGGCCTCGCCCGCAGGCACCTGCGTCCGGAGACCGGCCCGGTCACTTTGTGCGCGTTCATCTTCGGGTTCAACTCCGTTGCCATATTCACCTACATGATTTCCGGCGGGCTGGTCGTTCTGCCGGCGGTGTTCGATCTGTTGACCGGGTTGAACGTGGGGGCGATCCTGCTGATCGACGCGCAGGAGCCGATCGACGCGCCCATCGCAGCGGGCGAGCAGAGTTCGGGGCCTCGCGCGTGGGTCGGGTTCCTGACGCTTCTTGTGATTGGGGTGGAGTTGACTTCGTTCTGGTTCTCGGTCGGGATGGGGATAAACCTCGGCCGGGCGATGGGGGGGGCGTTCTCATGGGAGGTGTTTGCCCTGGAGGCTGGCCCGAGGGTCACGGCCTATATCCTGGTGATTGTCCCGGCGCTGCTGGCGTCGGCCGTGGCGGAGACGGCGGCCATCAAGGCGATGATGCAAGGCCCGGCGCCGGGTCAGAACGAGATGACAGAGTCCCGCTAACAGTTCAAGCCCGAAACACTGAAACACTGGTGTCCAAGCGCGCAGTGCGGACCGGGAGGGGCAAGGCGCTGTCCGGGAGCCCACGCTTGGGCTGTGGTATCGGCCTGCCATTCGTGCTTTGACGCCTGACAGTCCTGATGGAGCAGGCGGACCGCGGCGGGAGCATGCGTGACTACGGCGCTCGACCGGGTGTCTTCGTGCGGGGCACTCCGGTCAGCTCCCGTGTAGACCGGGCGATGTCCGGACTCCTCATGAGGGCTTCGCCGACAAGGACGGCGTGGACGCCGTGGAGAGCGAGGCGCTCGATGTCTCGAACAGACAAGATGCCGCTTTCGCTGACGATGAGCCGGCCGGGCGGCACACCCGGAGCCAGTGTTTCGGTGGTCGTGAGGTCGACCGTCAGGCTGTCGAGGTCGCGGTTGTTGATCCCGATGATCTCGGCGCCCGCGGCGG
>CAYXNI010000290.1:0-4080 GCA_964466285.1 uncultured Planctomycetota bacterium
ACACCGGCGGTCAACCTCCCGATGGCTTCCATTCTCTGGCCTGCTGAAGGTGCGCCTTGGGCGCCACAAGCGGCACTTCCGCCCCGCGGATAACTCGATCTGTCGTCTCTTGTGCCGGTGTCATGTGTCGGCCTGCTGCAATGGATCAGGTTCCGTGCCCGTGTCCTGGCCGAACTCGAACGCTCTTGCGGCGAACAGCTGCAAGCAGGCATCGACGGCCTTGGCGTCGTACAAGCGCCCCTTGTTGCGCCAGATTTCTTCCAATGCCAGGCCGATGCCGCTAGGCGGGCGATGCGGGCGGTGTGAAGTCATCGCCTCCACCACGTCGGCGACCGCCAGGATTCTTGCCTCGAGCAGAATATCCGGGTTCGACAGGCCAGAGAGGTATCCGGAGCCGTCGAGCCTTTCATGGTGCTGGAGCACGATGTGGGCTACAGGGCCTGGGAACCGGATGCCCTTCAGAATGTCGTAACCGGCTCTTGGATGCACCTTGATTATGGCGAATTCGACTTCACTCAATTTGCCGGGACGGCTGAGGATTGCCGCAGGCACGCACATCTTGCCGACGTCGTGGACCAATGCGGCCGTGTGGGTCGCGTGGACCTGCTCTTCGGAAAGGCCCATTTCCACGGCAATGGCGCGGGCCAGTTGCGCCACGCGCCGCTGGTGCCCGACCGTCTGCCGGTCGCTCTTCTCCAGCATCGCATCGAGACTCGTCACAGCTTGCTGGATGGCCGTTCGTGCTTCGAGGGAATCCGGCCACCCGCCTTCGTCCGACTTCGGCGGGCATGCCCGCCTTAGCCCAGGCGACGGCGGGCCGCCATAGCTCTTTGGCGACGGCGGCAGGTTCGCGGATGTACTAGCCATTGGCTACCTCACTCTTGATTCAAGTTGTGCCAGGCGCGTCTTCAACTCCGCCACTTCGCTCAGTTCGCCGCCGTTCGACAAGCTCACGGCCGCCTCTGCATTCTTGTTGAAGGCGGGGTTATTGACCCACCAGTCCATCCCCATTTCCTTGGCCTTGTCCACCGAGGCGATCAGGAGGCGGATCTGAATGGTAAGGAGCTCGATGTCCACGAGCTTGATCTTAATGTCGCCCGCAATCACAATGCCCTTGTCCAGAATGCGCTCAAGAATGTCGGCGAGCGTGGAACTGTTGGTGGACTGTTGTATGCTGGATTGCTGAATGGCCATTCGTCTGTCCTTTCCATTCAATGAACCGCCAAGACGCCAAGTGCGCCAAGGACCCAATCACAAAAGCCTGCCCAAGGGACCGAGATCAAGGTTGAGATCATCGTCCTCGAGGCCGAACTCTTTTTTCAGGCGCTGCATTTCTTCATAAAGACGCATGAACGTGGAGCCGAGCCGCTCCACTTCCGCGTCGGTCAGGGAGCCGCCTTCCATTCGCCGGATCGCCTGCCGCTCCAGGAGCTCCCGAAGGAGCTCGATGATGGTCAAGACCAGCTTTCCCAGCCCGTTCTTGACGTCGTCCTCTTTCAGCGCGATCCGGGGTGCGGCATTCGACAAGCTCATGCCGCCCGACTCGACCGAGCTCGTCGCAGGCTGAGCCTGTCCCGCCCTGAGCTTATCGAAGGGTCGAAGGTCGGCCGGGCATTTGCCGGGCGACATCCCGGCCGACATCACCTCGGCAAACTGGCTCAGATGCGGAGACTCGACCCTCGGCTCCGTCTGCGCGATCATGGGCAACTCCTTGCGGCATTCGACCCCTCGACTCCGCTCGGGGCCGTGAGCTTGTCGAACGGAGCCTGTCCCGCCCTGCCCTCGATAGGCTCGGGCCGTGAGCTTGTCGAACGGAGCTTGTCGAAGGGTCGAAGGGCGTGTCTCTCGTTCAACACATTCGTCAGGCCCAGTCCAGCGGTCTTGGCGGTTTCCACCGAGGTGAGCATCAGTTGAAGGCCCAGATAGATGAGATCGATGTCGGCCACGGAGATCACCACCTCTCCAGCGACGACGACGCCGCAGTTGAGCACGCGGTCCAGCGTCTCGCAGAGCGAAATGCTGTCCTCATCGGAGAACGAACGCGGCGCATGCGGGTTGGCGGCGGACATGTCACATCAGCCTTTCGTAAAGGGCTCGCGCCTGGTGGAGCTTGCCAGCCTGCATGAACTGCTCCGCGATCTCGAGCAGCCGCTGCAGCGCGCGGGCGCCTTCTGGTGTGTCGACTGGCTCGTCGAGATGTTTGGTAGCGAGTTCGAAATAGATTTCCATTGCCTGATGGACATTGCCGGCCGCGAGGTACCCGTCCGCGATCTCCAACAGTTGCGCCAGGGCCGCTGATTCAGCCGCTGGCCGGGGCGGGGGCTCTGTTGTGGCTGTCGCCGCAGCCGCCGGCTTCGCCTGCTGCTCCATGAGCGTGACACCATTCCGGCCGTCATTCTCCGCATTCATTCGCTCCTCCTTTCCTAATTCCGGTAAAGGGCATTGCCCAGTTCGGCCAACCGATCCATCCCCCGCGGGTCACTGCAACGGTACACCGCGGACAGGGGTACGCCGTCCAACGCATCTGCAAATCGGTCGCGCATTCGGGACTCTGCTTCAACCAGTTCACGACACAGCGGACACGAGCTCTCCGGCGTCAACAGATTGAGAAACAGCCCGGCCACCTGAATCCCCGTCCGCCCTTCGACAAGCTCAGCCTGCGACGAGCTCAGTCGAGTCGGGCGGCCTGAGCCTGTCGATGGCCGCCGGCACGCCGCGAGAAGGTCTCGTGTTTCTTCGAGGGCCATTTCGGTCGGTATGCCGACCACGTAGAGCTGCCCCTTCTTCGGGTCTGTCAGAACCGACCGCAGGAACTTGACCTTCTTTGACATGTCCACCATCAGTTCCGAGAACCGCGGCAGCCGAAACACGCTCTTGTACTTGAGGAACAATCCGAAGAAGGCCTTGAGCCACTCTTCGACAAGCCCCGGGAGCTCCAGCCAGCGGATGAGGTGGCCGGTCGGAGCGGCATCAAGGACAAGGATGTGGTATCTCTCCGACTCCAGAAACTCGACGGCCCGGATGAGCGCCATCACCTCGTCCAGGCCCGGAGGGGAGAGATCAATGATGCGCTTGATGGTCTCACGGTCAAACGCCGCATCCGCGGCCGGACCGGTGAGCGAACCGAAGAACCGCTCGACCTCGTCCGCGTACTTCTCTTTCAAGGTCTCGAACTCCGCGTCGGCGTCGATTTCCATCGCCGTGAGGCCCGGGCCCAACTGGACCTCGATCGGGCCGATGTGGAGACCCAGGCAGTCGGAAACCGAATGGGCCGGGTCAGCGGAAAACAGGAGGACCCGTTTGCCGGGGTAGGCGGCGGCCAGGCGGCACGCCGTGGCACTGGCCAGAGTCGTCTTTCCGGTGCCCCCCTTGCCGGCATAGATCAGCAGCGAGACATCGGGCCGGGGCAGGGGGGCCGGGTCGTCCACGCGGGGCGGCAGGCTTCTGCGGCTTACTATTTCCGCGCCGCCCGGATTGATCGGTCGCATGCCCTCCCAGAACTCGGTCAGCTTGTTCTGGCCCTGGACTTCGGCCCCCTGTTGCGGGATCCCCCAAAGGACGTGGCCGGGAAATGCCTCGAAGACGTTGTGAAGTTCGGAGAATTGCCGGGCGCGCAAGTCCAGACATGCCGGACAGTCCAGCCCGCCCGGGTGAAGGTGGTTCACCAGGATATCAGCCACCGGGATTTTCAGCTCGTCCAGTTTGTGGACAAGGCGCCTGGTCTCGAATGTACTCAGGGCTTCGGCGAGCATGACCGGCACGAACAGGCAGCGGTTCCGGTCGCTCAGGAGCGAAGCAAGGCTGTTGACGGTCCCCGCGAGACCTTCCAGAAACGAATCCGTCTCGTCCTTGCGGTAGAATCCGCGATAGAGACGCGTCATGTACCGATGCTTTGCCAGCATGGCGTCGAGGGCGTCGACCACCGTGCGCAACACCTCCGGAAGTTCGAGCAGCCGGAGCGTGTGTCCCGTCGGGGCGGTATCGACAATCACGCAGGAGTATGTGCCAGCCTCCACGAGGTTCGAGATCTCGTTGAAGGCCATCAGCTCATCGAGGCCGGGGATGGAGAGTTGCAGGAAT